>JAMOSO010000051.1 GCA_027063065.1 Planctomycetota bacterium
CTAGATGCTCTAACTTAGCACGTAATTTGCCTTTTTTTAAAGATATCCTAATAACATCTTTGCTTTTATTTTTAATGAACCAAGATTGTTTAATATAATACGCATTTAAAGTAAAATCGGTATTATCACTTATTCTAAATGTGTGACCTTTTTCAGTTTTCAATAATAAAGTACCATCATCTCCTGTTACAATATGTACGCCTATATTTAACTTTGAACCAGATTTCAAACTAATCACATCACCAGATTTTGACGTAATTGTTACAGTTCCCAATGATTCTAAAACTGTAATCTTTGCCTCATCAGCAGCTTGAACTATAGAAGTATAAAAACCAAAAATAACTAAAAAACAAATAAATAATTTAAATTTCACAATTTTCTCCCTTAAAAGAATGCTGAGACACTTATAGCATACACATTTTGTCTGTACTCTGCGGTAGAGACATTTGAATCTCTCCACCCCCTTGTATAATTAATATTAAGTGTCAAATATTTATTTAATCGCTTTGCTAAACCAAATTTAGCATCATCACGCCTATCACGCCTATGCTCACCACCGTTATCACTTACTCGATAATCATATTGCCTATCATAATGCACCCATTCTATACTGGCAGTCATTTTAAACGGCAGCGTTTGAAATTTTACCTTAGGTCTAATTTTAAATTCGGCATATTTACTATCATTATTGCGAGGGCTGGCATTTTTATACTCTAGACCACAACTAATATCCTTAATATATTTAGCTATAATAGGAAACCTAGCCTTAGAAAATGATATTATATGCTTATATTTAAAAACGCTATCTAACCCAGACTCATTTTGAATATTATTATAATTATCCTTATATTGATTATATGCAAAGTCTACGCGGTATTCTCCTTTATTAAAAATAGAAGTAGACGTCTCAAATAATTCATTATATTTAACCTTAATTAAACCAACGCATTCTTTAGTAGTCATAAATGCTTCTTCACCAATACGGATAAATTTATAATCCAAATCTGTACGCAAAGAAATTGGATCAGGATCCATATCATATTGGTAAAATAAACCCAAATCATGCATACCTAATTCTTTGTTTTTATTATTGTGATAATAGTCAAACTCACCCACATATTTAACACCAAGAGCATGATCTTCTTCTGTGTTAAAATTATAATCAGTAAAGATTGTATTTTTCCAAATAGTATCGCCTTTTTTGCGATTACCTTGATCCCATAAAGCATCATTATCTGTTTTATAGACGTTACTGTCATATTCCATTTTTGTAGAAATATAGGCAGACAATGACTTTGGTTTATAATCTAAAATATCACGTGTTGTATCGGTATCTTTCTTAGTGTCGTCTATTAAATTTTCAACACCTGTTGCTTGTGCATATAAATTATATGACAAAGATAATATTGTTAACATAATTAACAATTTTGTTTTACATCTACTCATGAGTCTTCCCTTATATCACATTAGTCTAAAATAATTATTAAAAACAATAGGATATTATCTATAAAGTATATATTTGCAAGAATTTATGTTAAAAAACCCCGGCGGGATAGTCCGGGGCCCTCTATTAAAAGAGGATACAAGGCACCCTTTATATCGGCCCTGCACCATGTAAACTGTAGTAAAAAATATTAAACAATTGTATTAATACACACAATAAAGTAGCACTCAACCAAAACCAAGACCATTTTGAACGCCGACTACGAGAACGCAACAGGTATGTGCTTAAAGTCAATGGCATTAAAAGAAACAGATATACTTTAGACCGTATTGTCAAACGATATTTTAACAATGCCGAATCAGAATTTGCCCACACGAAAGCTAAAGCAGAATAACATAAATAAATCAAACCAAACCATTTGCCAATATAATCACTTGTAGGAACACCTGAGCTAGGTACAACAGCAACAACTAAAATAAGTGCAAAATACGAGCGAATTTGATATTGTAAGCTAGAACTCATATCAATAAGACAATCAATTATACATAAAAAAACATAACTCTATTTATGCCATAAGTGCGGTCTTTTTTAGGTTCAATAGTCCACTTTTGATTTTTAACATTGCGATGTTGCCGATAAATCAATATACCATTTGCTTGTAATAAAGGTAGAACCATCTTAACTATACGGGGGCCATACTCAGCATCTTGAGAAAGAGGAAACGGCGGATCTAAAAAAATCCATTGCAATGATTTAAGCTTTGCATTTGCAACAAATTCTTCACAACTCTGAATCTTTACCATAGACTCAACATCTTTAATTACAGAGATATTTTTAGAAACATGCAAAAGGTTATCTTTAATAACTTTAGCCGCGGCTGGATTCGCCTCAACAAAGGTACAATTACTCGCACCACGAGATAGCATCTCTATACCCAAAGCTCCGCTACCTGCAAAAATATCTGCTCCCGCACCAGTTAAATCTTCTCCGATAAGTAAATTAAAAATACTTTCTTTGACCCTATCCGTAGCTGGTCGGGTTTTTGACGAATCCAATGTTTTTAATAATAAGCTTTTAGCCAAACCTGTAATAACACGCATCAAATATTATTCTCGGCAATTTGGCGTAATTGCTCAATTGCCAACCCTCTATCTGATTGACCAAATACAGATGTTCCTGCTACCATAACATTAGCACCAGCTTTAGCCGCACTAGAAACTGTATTTACATCTACGCCACCATCTACCTGTATATCAAAATCTGCCCCAACTTTTTGACGCAAAACTTTAACCTTAGACATACAGTCTTGCATAAAGCTTTGACCACCAAAACCAGGTTCAACGCTCATAATTAATACCATATCCAATCTATCTAAATACTTAAAAATACTGTCAATATTGGTTTTAGGTTTTACAACTAAACCTTTTTTGATATTGGCTTTTTCTAAATAGTCCAAAGCATCAGGTACATTGGCATCTGATTCTATATGAAATGTAATCATATCCGCACCAGCTTTAATAAAAGCTTCAAAATAATCTTGAGGGTTAGTCAACATCAGATGAACATCAAAAATAATATTGTCTATGTCTCTTATCTGCTTAACAATCGAAGGCCCAAATGATATATTAGGTACAAAATGACCATCCATAATATCCAAGTGCAACATATCAGCTCCGCCTGCGACAACTGAGCGTACCTCTGATTGTAAATCCTTAAAATCAGCAGCTAATAAAGATGGGGCTATTTTAATATTCATTAATCCAACTCAATATAAAGACCATCACCTTCTTCAATTAAACGTATACGCTCTTGACGAACCTTTAAACCATCATTTAAATCAAATACCATTTTTTTAAGCAAATTGTAAACCTCTAATTCACGAGCATTACAGTTGTATTCATAAAGACGACGAGAGGTATCGTCCCCTCCTTTGTCTACAAATGAATCAGCTTCAATTATTTTCTGAAGGGTCTGAGCTTCTAATTTAACTCTAACAGCCATTTTTGACTTTGGTAATGATGTAGTACTTGGTGATGCCATGCAAACTCCTGTCTAATTGTAGTGAGCGTAAAACGCTCACTACATTAATAATAAAGAATAACTCAATATTCTATAATTTATTTCTCTGAAAGAGCTGCAATTCCAGGTAGCTCTTTACCTTCTAAAAATTCTAACGAAGCTCCTCCACCAGTAGAAATATGACTCATTTGATCTGCAAATCCAAACTGCTCAACTGCTGCTGCAGAATCACCTCCACCGATAATAGTAGTTGCATCACATTCTGCAATAGCTTTAGCCAATGCTTTTGTTCCTGTAGCAAAAGGTGCCATTTCAAATACACCAGCTGGTCCGTTCCATACAATTGTCTCAGATTTATTTATAGCCTCGACAAAATTCTTAATTGTTTCTGGACCTATATCTAAGCCCAACCAACCATCAGGAATATCAGTAACTATATCGGTGTTAGCGTCTTCACTAAATTTATCTGCAATTACAAAATCATCACACAACAATAATTCCACGCCTTTATCTTTGGCTTTTTTCATAATATCAAGAGCTGTTCCGATACGATCCTCTTCTAACAAAGAAGCACCAATATTTTTGCCTTCTGCTTTCATAAAGGTATATGCCATACCACCACAAATAATAAGGGTGTCTACTTTTTCCAATAACTTATCGATTAATAAAATTTTATCACTAACCTTTGCGCCACCTAAAATAGCTAAAAATGGTTTATCTGGATTAGTAACAACTTTACCAAAGTATTCGACTTCTTTAGCTACTAAAAAGCCCATTGCAGCTAAAGGCATAAATTTAGTTACACCTGCCATAGAAACATCAGCTCGGTGCGATGTCCCAAAGGCATCATTAATATACAAATCACCATTGGCAGCTAATTGTTTAGCAAATTCTTCGTCGCCTTTTTGTTCTTCAGCATGAAAACGCAAGTTTTCAAGCATAATTATGTCACCGTCGTTCATAGACTTTGTAGCAGCAACCACATCTTCACCAACGCATTCTTGCAAGGCTTTTACAGGTCGATCCACTAATTTAGACAAATGCTCTGCCACAGGAGCTAAACGCATACTTTCTACCACTTGACCTTTTGGACGGCCTAAATGCGACATTAACACTAATTGACCACCATTTTCAATAACATATTGAATGGAGGGTAACGCTCGTTGAATACGTATGTCATTTGTGATTTTGGAGTCCTTCATAGGAACATTAAAATCCACACGCATTAAAACACGTTTACCTTTTACATCTAAATCTTTAATAGACAATTTTGCCATTATTTTCTCCAATATTTTTTAAATCAAATTAATTTCAATTATTATACTCTACCCATTTTAAGCATCAAGGATAAGCATTATTTTATTATAGAATTAAACTATTAAGAAACAAATAACGGGTCTTCAATACCCGCTTCTTTAAAGCCTTTGGCACGCAATATACATGCAGGACATGTTTTACAGCCAGGCCTAACCCCCATGTAACAAGTATGTGACATCGCTATAGCATCCATACAGTGCATTTCATTTGCCATATGCACTGTTTGTGCTTTAGTTTTACCAGACAATGGCGTATGTATGGTAAAATCTCTTTCCATACCGTATCTCAAAGTGGCTTGCAAAGAACTAATTGTGTCACTACGACAATCTGGATAGCCACTATAATCAGTTTGTGAAACTCCAGTTACAATTTCTGTTATATTATGTTGGTATGCAAAAGCTGCCGCATACGTAAAAAAAATAATATTTCTACCTGGCACAAAACTACTTGGCAAACCAGTGGCACTTTCCACAATTTCAGTATTATCCATTAAAGAATTACCACCAAGAGCCTGTAACGTATCTATTTTTAAAATTTTTTGCTTCACATCAGCAAGTTTTACAATATTTTTAGCGCAGACTAATTCGACGCTATGCCTTTGTCCATAATCAAAAGTTAACGCGATTACCGAATCAAACTTATTTAAAGCCCAATAAAGACAAGTTGTTGAATCTTGTCCTCCAGAAAATACAACTACTGCTTTTTTTAATTTAAGATTACTCATTTTTATTAGACCTACAATCAGTATTAACCACTTTTATAATTTTATCACGTATTAATAAGCTCTCTGATGTTTGCCCACTTGAAAATATATTAATTTTACAATTATGATTTAAACATGGCTGATTAATATCCTCTAATAGCGACCTGCAAAACTTACACTGATATTTTATTGTCATACAACACACCCAATAAAGGCATTAAAACATTCTATACTAATGATTTCAATATTTCGATTCCACGATCTATAACGACATCAGCAGCAGCATAAGATATTCTAAAATGTGTGTCTTGTTCAGAAAATACCGAACCTGGAATAATTAATAAATTATTCTCGATAGCTCTTTCAACAAAATCAGAAGCACTAGAATCTGGAACTTTTGGAAATATATAAAAAGCACCTCCAGGTTTAACAACATCAAATACATCTTTTAAACCATTGTATATTCTATCGCGTTTACCACGATAAATTTGACGTTCATTTTCACTACCCCGTTCTATCGCTTTAACAGCAGCTTTTTGCGCAAATGATGGTGCACATACAAAAGAATATTGCTGTAACATTGTCATCTTTTCAATGATGGCTTCTGGACCTGTTGCATAACCAACTCGCCATCCAGTCATAGCTACAGATTTAGAAAAACCATTTAATAAGATTACATTATCATAATACTGAGCTATAGAAACTGGTTTTTGATCATACAAAAACTCATCATAAATCTCATCTGTAATAATAATAATATTATGTTTTTTTGCTAGACTAGCTATTTCTTTTAAATTATTGGCTTCTAAAACAATACCACATGGATTTGATGGGGTATTTAAAAATAATAATTTAGTTTTTGAAGTTATATATGGTTCTAGTTTTTCAGCGGTGATTGTTAAATCTGGATAAGTATCTACATAAACTGGCTTAGCCTGACAAAGATTAGTTAAATGCTTATACATTACAAAATAAGGATCGGGAATTAACACCTCATCGCCTGATTGCACTAAACACTGCAAACACAATAAAAGTGCCCCAGATACACCAGAAGTAACTAATACTTTATCTGGATTATAATTATACTTTTTGAGTAATTGCGATCTGATTGCAGTATGTAACTCTGGTATCCCCTGCGTAGGCGTATAGCTGTTAAAGCCATCTTCAATAGCGTCAATTGCCACCTTACGTAATTCGGCAGGAACATCAAAATCCGGTTGACCTATACTAAGGTTAACCGGATTTTTCAGTTTCTGAGCAAGATCAAAAACCTTACGAATACCAGAGGAATCAAGATCGCTAATGCGATCAGCAAACATCTACTAAACCTCTTCTTTTTTCTTTTTCTTCTTAATCATAGGCCTATTAACAACCTTTGGCAGTCCATAAATACTTTCGTCTTTATTCCATTTGCCTTGAGCTTCTAATTTTTCTAGACGCTCTTTGCGATTAAGAACATTACGATGTTTTCTGAGACTGTCACCTGCGAGAAGACTTTTATGCATTGACATCTTTACCACCTTTCAATAAAACAAGTTCATCTAATTCTACATTTAAATAATCGGGCAAACGCGTGCCAGTACCAACTAGCATAAAAAAGACGTCGCGTTTACACGTACATAGTGTTTCAAAATTTGCAACACCCTTAGCAATTACAATATCAGCCTCATAAAAAGCCAACTGAAATTTGCGACTTGCTAAAGACAAAATAACACCTAACATATCTACACCTGGGTCTAATACATCTGTTATTGTATCAAAACCTATGTATTCTGCCTCTAAACTAGTGACATCATCCAAAATAGCAGCGGTGCGAACTACTATTTTAACCTCTTTACCTCTTTTTACCAACTCTTTAATGACTAAAAAATCAAATAAAGCTTCTGTTGTATTATCTAATATATATAAGACCGATTTAGCATCATCTAAATCAGCTAAAATTTGTGCGTAATGATGTATCCCAAACTTAAGAGTTTGTAATTCTGATAAATAATTTGTATCATTTATTTTAGATAAGTCTAATTTATTTTTAGAGTTAGCCACTGTTGCTAACACCAAAAGCGTATGAAATGTATCCTTTTGCATCTTAGCCCAATGCGATACACCTGATAAATGTGGTTTTATCTTATCAATTTGATCTTTTTTTTGCGTTTCATAAGGATCTACTGAGCCTAAAATTTTATAAGCCTTCCTTAAACAATCGAAAGATATTTCTGTAGCTGTACGGTCAAAGTCCACATTACTTAATAACTCCATAATATCGAACAAAACTTTTTTATGTAACCAATCATCCTTAGTTACTAATTGAGCCGTATCTAATACTTTTGCTAAAATATCAGGTATATTTAATGCACAAGCTTTCATCTTTTTACGATTAAAGGCCTTGTAAATGGATATCGTTTTTGAATTTTAATTTTAGACAAAACTGCCTTATCAGATGATAATCTTGCATCTGTTTTGCTGTTATAATTACCAACCAAAACCACTAGCTTGTTTCTATTCTTTTTTAAATTAGCATCTAAACCTTTTTTATGCAGTAATGATACTAATGATTGTGCATTTTTGCGCCATTTAGCAGAACTTGGGTACGTTATAATTTGCAAAGCAAATTTACCTTTTTTAACTGCAACTGACTTAACTACAGCTTGTTTGACTACAGGCTTGGTCAAAGGCTTTTTATCTGCAATCACATTATTAAGAACTTCTAGAGATTCTACATTTCGCTCAACAACGCCTGTCTCTGCCTTACTAGATAATTTGGCATAATTTAATCCTAAAACAAAACTTAATACCAAAGCTAATATTATCAATATGATTACCCATATTAAAGTATCCCTACGAATTGAATACATATTAGCAGAATTTTTTTCTATGTTTTTATCAACTATATTATGCGTCGTATCATGCAAGTCGGTAACCTGCGAAGACAAGTCAGAAATAGCATCTTGATTTTTGTCAGAAGATTCATCCTCTTTAGATGGAGAATATTTACCATCATTGATAGATACCCCATGAGACTGAAACACTTCAAACAATTCTTTTCGTGGCACTCTTGAAACTCCGCTATAGCGAGAATAATATAAAAAAGTGCATAATTGTACGAACCACAGCACTAACTGTCAAAGAAAATCTTACCTTTAAATTATGGAGTCAAAACTATTTATATAGTTCTAACTCCTATAATCATTATCTGTTATCTCTTGCAATAAAATCATTTTCTGTAGGACCAGTATAAATTTGACGAGGACGAGAAATCTTGCCTTTTTTATTGTCATGTACCTCTTTCCAATTAGCAATCCATCCTGGCATACGACCTATTGCAAACATCACGGTAAACATATCTAAAGGTATATTTAAAGCACTTAATATAAGACCAGAATAAAAGTCTACATTGGGATATAAATTACGTTCGATAAAATATTCGTCATGCAAAGCAATATCTGCTAATTCCTGAGCAATTTCTAGTTTTTTATCTTGAATATGCATTTTATCTAATAAATTTTTAGCCGCAGTTTGTAATATTTTAGCGCGAGGATCAAAATTCTTATAAACCCTATGACCAAAACCCATTAATTTTATACCTGATTTTTTATCTTTTACACGATTGACATAGTCATTGACAGATACTCCATTTTTTTCGATATCTTCTAACATTTGCAATACTGCCATATTAGCTCCACCATGTAATGGCCCCCAAAGAGCACATACACCAGCAGAACAGGCTGTAAACATATTAGCACCTGAAGAAGCAACCATACGCACTGTAGAAGTAGAACAGTTTTGTTCATGATCTGCATGCAACAATAAAAACAAATTTAATGCTTTTATAGCCTCTTCACTGGGCACATGTTGTTCATGAGGATTAGAAAACATAAGTTCTAAGAAATTTTTTGCATAATTAGAACCTTTTTTAGGATAATTTAATGGCAACCCCTTAGATGTACGGTAAGCTGCAGCTGCTATTGTGCGTACCTTAGAAATCAACCGTACTGCTGCTGAATAAAACTGTTCATCACCATCCACTTCTAATAAATCAGGGTGATACGTACTCATAGCATTAATCATTGATGATAAAATTGCCATAGGATGACCATTTGTAGAAAACCCATTAAAATTTTGATGAATATTTTCATGCAATGGAGCTTCTTGAGTTAGAGACATGGAAAATTTCTTTAACTCTTCTTTATTTGGCAAATGACCATAAATAACCAAAAAGGAAGTTTCAACAAAACTACTTTTTTCTGCTAATTGTTCAATTGGTATGCCTCTGTAACGCAAAATGCCCTTACCACCATCAATAAAAGTAATAGCAGATCTACATGAACCAGTATTACCAAAACCTTCATCTAAAGTAATATATCCAGAATCAGCTCTGAACTTTAAAATATCAATGCCTTTTTCACCTTCTGTTCCTTCAACAACAGGATACTCATACACTTTGCCCCCAACCTCTATGCGCGCTATCTCTGACATAACATCCTCTCTTTAAAATAATAATGTTACAACTTTTATTAACCGTCTTTAATACTAAAAAATACAATTATACAAATTTAATTAACAACACCAAATTTATGACGATATTCCTGCATCTTTTCAATCATATAATCGCCTATGTTATATTTAAGACGATTTTCTTCTACTTTTATAAATGCAATAATATCTTCTATGCTAATAATTGATACTGTTTTAATACCGTAATTATCCCTGACCTCTTGTATTGCTGATTTACCCGAATCTACTTTTTCCATACGATCTACTGAAATAATCAAGCCTTGAATATCAGCATTTTTATATTGCTTCATAGCTTTAAATGTTTCATTGACTGATGTTCCCGCTGTAATAACATCCTCTATAATTAAAACTTTCTCTAAACGATCATATTTCTTACCGATTAAAAAACCACCCTCACCATGATCTTTAACTTCTTTGCGGTTAAATGTATAACTAATATTAATGCCAAAATCTTGATATAAAGCCATAGACGTAGCTACTGCCAAAGGAATACCTTTATAGGCAGGCCCATATAAATTAGTTAAATCAGAAAATTCAGCCATAATGGTAGCCGCATAAAAAGATGCTAATTTAGCAATTTGAAAGCCCTCTTTAAACTCGCCTGTATTGATAAAATACGGAGTTTTACGACCACTTTTGGTAGTAAAATCTCCAAATTTCAACACATTAGAATCTAATAAAAATTCTACAAATTTCTGATTACTGCTTTGTTGTTTTATCATACTGTTCCTTATAAGCAATTAACATTCCTTGAGCAATTAGATTAGAAGAATATTCCAAATCATTTTGCTGTGCATAATCAAATCCATCACCACCACTAATTATTACCTTACCCCTTTTTAAAGCTTGATGTAATTGTGTATCAATGTAATTAATGTGCATATTATAACAACCAACGCTAATTGCACCTTCAGTACTGGATAGATTTGTGTTTTCTTCTTTCAAATCAACTAATGGCAAAGCACCAGTATTAGTTACTAACGAGTTGACAAGCAACTTTAAGCTTGGAGCTATCTGTCCACCTATATGCAATCCATTATCAATATAATCAATAGTTATAACAGTACCCATGCTAATAATTGTACCTGTATTGGCAAATCTATTAATAAATGCCAAAGACATAAGCTGACGATCCAATCCTAATTTATTTGGCTTAGAATATTTATTTGGCATATTGACATCTATATCAACACCAAATCTTAAAATCTTAATTTTATGCTTTTTAGCCCATGCCTCTATTAAAGCATCACCACTACTTTTAACAGAACAAACTACAACCTTATCAATATCAATATCAAGGTTTAAATTTTCTAGGCTTTTAATACCTGTTTTTAAATCAATACTAGATGCTATTCTGACAAGCAGATCCTCATTATTATAAATCTTAATTAAGGTATTGCCAATATCAATTAGCAAAATATTGATATTGCACAGCATTACTCAACTTTACACACAACTGTTTTTAAACGTCCCCGACGCTTAAATTTAATTACAAATTTATCTACCTTATCTAAATCGTTCATAAGCGCCATAGCTGCGCTTATTCCAGTAGTGTTATGACCATTAATGCTAGTAACTACATCACCTACCCTTATACCACGCTTTGCAAAAATAGAATTTCTAGCTATACGAATAATTTTCATACCTTCAATATTGCCAGATACACCAATTTTAGGAGTAAAGCCCACATCTCTTAAAAGAGATGTGGGTTCTTTTATTAAATTTTTTATTTCTTTTTTTGTAATTCTATTACTAGAATTATTGCCTGGCAAATTATCAGAAGAGCTAAGAATAGGCGTTACTAAACCCTTTGGTTTTTCTACTTCAAGTTTATAAGTTTGTAATCCTCGCCTAAAATAAACACAACCATTATTAATAGATTTAACTGTAAAACCTTCTATTATATCATCAATATAAATTGCCTTCTGCCGATGCAGTGATATTACGTCTACAAATGCAACGTCAAGATTACTATCAACTACTGTACCCTTTAATATTACATATTTTGATATATCCTGTTTTAATTTATCATTAATTTTTAATTTTGGTTCTGACTTTGCCGAATCAACAATAGTAGGATTTAAAATCTTAGCTGCATGTTTATATGTCTGCAAAGAACCTAATACACCAACATTAAATTTACTGGAAATTTTTGGTGGATGCCAAGATAAATTGTTAACTTTATTATCTATAGAGACAAAAAACAAAGCCCACAAATAATAAATAATTAATAACAATACCAACAAGCATACAAATTTAATAATTTGTAAAATAATTTGTGGGCGTATAAAAGATAATTCCATTTTAATAGTATAGCTATTTAACTAAAAAAGATGAAGTCTTATCAATGTTATTATTTGCTAAAATAAATATTAAATTAATCTTTTTTATCTTCAAAAACAATATCTTGAATGTTTTCACTTTCTGGTTCACTCAGTTCTGAAATTTTAGCAGCCAATCTACTACCGTCATCATATATAAAATTTAAAATAGGCGTTTGTTTCATCTGCAAACGCTTTGCTAATAACTTTTGTATATGTCCACGCGAAGCTTGCAAGACTTGCTGAGTCAAATTAGTATCTACATCACTTCCTAAAACAGAATAGTAAACTTTTGCTGTTTTTAAATCATTTGCAGGCACAACACTAGAGACCGTCAAAAAACCACGCATCCTAGGGTCTGATATATCCCTAGTCAAGATGATGCTTATTTCACGCACCATCTGACTAGCAACTTTAGAAATTCGTATATTCATATAATTTATAAATCAACAGCTTTTTTTACTTCCTCGATGGCAATTGCTTCAAGAATATCACCCTCTTTGATGTCGTTATAACCATCGACGCCTACTCCACATTCATAACCTTGACGTACTTCCTTAACGGAATCTTTAAAACGATTTAATGATGAAATAGCCCCATCAAATATCACGATACCGTCTCTGGTTATTCTAATTAAAGCATCTCTTGTTACAACACCATCAGTAACATAACATCCTGCAATCGTACCGATACGACCACCTTTAAATACTTTACGAACTTCAACATGCCCTATTATTTTTTCAATTTTATCCGGTGTTAACATACCGCTTAATGAAGCCTTTACTTCATCTAACAATTCATAAACTACTTGGTAAGTGCGTAAATCCACACCCTTATTTTTTGCAAAATCACGTGCTTTTGAAGATGCTGTTACGTGAAAACCCAGAATAATAGCATCTGACGCTTCTGCCAGTGTAATGTCAGATTCGTTAATACCACCTACAGCCTTATGAATTACCTCAACTTTTACTTCATCATGAATAATATCGTTCAAAGCCTTATTGATAACCTCTAAAGATCCCATAACATCTGCTTTTAAAATCACACGCAATGATTTTAGATTTTGATCTTTAATTCTGGCTGCTAGAGATTCCAAAGTAACATTACTCTGTCGTTTAAACTGATCTTCTACCTTATCACGTTCTAGACGTGTACCAGCTAATTCTTTAGCTTTTTGAATACTTTCAACAACAATAAATTTTTGACCTGCATCAGGTGTACCAGTCATACCTGTAACTGCAATCGGGGTTGAAGGTCCAGCTGTTTTTATAATAACACCCTGATCATTATAGATAGTTTTTATTTTTCCATAATGCGAACCACATACTACATTATCACCAACCTTTAAAGTACCATCGCGAACTATCATTCTAGTAACAGCACCTAAACCTTGAGACAATTCAGATTCCATAACTAAGCCAAAAGCTTTTGCATTATGATTAGCTTTTAACTCTAACATTTCTGATTGGAGTTGAATCATTTCCAATAAAGAATCAACCCCTTGCCCTGTTTGCGCACTAACCTCAACACATAATGTATCACCACCCCATTCTTCAATTAATAAATTCTGAGTTGATAATTCTTGCTTAACTTTATCTAAATTTGCAGATTGTAAATCACATTTGTTAATTACAACAATCAATGGTACCTTTGCCGCTTTAGCATGATTAATAGATTCAATTGTCTGTGGCATAACGCCATCATCTGCTGCCACAATTAATAACACGATATCGGTAACATTAGCTCCTCGAGCACGCATCTCGGTAAATGCAGCATGTCCAGGCGTATCAACAAAAGCAATATCAAAACCATTATGAGTTATGCGATATGATGAAATATGTTGTGTAATACCTCCAGCTTCTTTTTCTTGCACATTTGCACTGCGTATTCTATCGAGCAGACTGGTTTTTCCATGGTCAACATGACCTAAAATAGTAACTACTGGAGGTCTTGTAGTTGCTTCATCACCAGCACCTACTTCTCTATTTTCAAGCTCTTCAAGAGCGTCTGATTCTTCAATAATATTTACTTCTCTATCAAAAGATACACCAATTTCTAATACTTCATCAGCACCCAAATATTGGTTGATATTGACCATTACACCCGTTTTCATCAAATGTGCAATAATTTGATTAACTTTAATACCAGCTATTTGAGAAAACTCGCGTACAGAAATAGGTACTGTTACATCAACTGGACCTGTAATTTCAGGAATAACTTTTTCTTGATCAATATTATGTTGTTTCTTTTTCTTTTTAAATCCACGATCGCTACTATCAAAGCTATCACTACGTGGACGTCCACCACCCTTACCTTTTTTACTTAAAAATCTAGGACTAGACCCATTACCCGTTTTTGACTTATTAGGTTTGTCAACTTTACGAGTAGATTTTTCAGAAACCGCAGGTATTGGAGAATTATTAGGTGTAAACCCACTGCCACGATTTGCACCACCACTGCGAGGAGGTCTAGAATTTCCAGACGTATTAGGACGAGATCCGCGGTTATCAGGACGGTTTTGATTATTTGTTCTTGATGAGTTTCCGCCAACACCAGGCTTTCTAGGATTACGATTATCAGGACGATTGCCGCGATTACCATCTGGCTTACCCCCACGATTATCACCTGTTTTTGGTCCTCTAGATTGAAATCTACCTGTTTTTGGTTTTGGTTTACCAGAACGACGTGCAATGGTCTCTGGATCTATAACAACCATTCTTCTAGCACCCTGAAATGAACTTTTAAGCCATTCCGCTTGATCTTCTGGCAAACTATTAGAATGAGAAGTTACGGGTGTACCTTTAGTTGTTTTGATACCCATCTCCTTACATTTGGCGATGAGATCCTTATTTGATAAATTAAGTTCTTTAGCTATTTCGTTAACGCGCATCTTACTCTCTTTCAGGGGGTGCTTAAATAATTTATAATAGAAAACTTCCCGATTTTATCCAAAGATATCCTCAGCACTAGGGCCATTTTCTACAACAGTTTCAACTGCTGTACTTGCTCTATCACCACAATCATCCATGGATTCCGGGGTGTCGTTTGTTTCACTGGCATCAGAACCAAAAATATCATCAGCACTAACACCTTCTGTTTTAACCTGTTCTGTTTGGCTTTCACCAAAAAAATCTTCGGCGTTAGGACCACTTTCTCCAGCACTAACATCGATATAATAACCTGTCAATTGCGAAGCCAAACGAACATTAACACCTTTCCTACCGATAGCTTGACTTAACAAGTCTTCCTGAACTAATACTTGAGCTTTTTTCTCTTGAGTATCTACAAGAATATCTTCTACTTCAGCTGGCTTCATAGCATTTTCTATAAACTGAACTATTTCATCTGTCCAAGTAACAATATCAATCTTCTCTTGACCTATTTCAGACAAAACGTTTTTAATACGCGCTCCACGCATACCAACGCAAGCACCTACACAATCAACTTTAGGATCGTTGGTACTAACGCATATTTTTGTGCGTAATCCTGCTTCGCGTACTATATTATCAACTTTAATAACCCCAGATTCAATCTCGGGTATTTCTAATTTAAATAATTCTAAAATCATCTCTGGTCTAGCACGAGAAACAATAACTTTTACACGTTGACCTTCGCGAGATACCTTATGTATATAAAACCTAAAACGTGCTCCAGCATTGTAATTTTCACCATGAGCTTGCTCGCCCCTAGGCAAAATAGCTTCTGCATCGCCTAAATTTACTGTAATTGCCCCACGCTCAAAACCTTGTACAGTACCCATAATTAAAGTACCTTGCTTGCTTTGATAATTTTCAAAAACGACATCACCCTCAGCCATACGCAATTTTTGCATCATAACTTGTTTGAAAGTTTGCGCTGCTATACGGCCAAATACATCAGGATCAATCTGTTCGTCATCAAGACTAACTCTAACATCACCTTTAATACGATCTATAGATATTTCTAAACAATCTTCTGTTTCTTCTTCGCCAAACTTTTTTCTAGCTGCCGTATATAAAGCATCTTCAAGACTGGTAAAAATCACCTCTTTTTCAATTCGTTTTTCACGATGAAGAGTATCAACCAAGCGTAAAATTTCTTTTGGGTTCATTTTATTTTGCACCTTAATAAAAAAGAGCGGGCTAAACCCACTCTTGTCATACCGACCATAACCCACCATTAGATGAGTAAACGTGATTTATTATTATCCTCTGTAATCTTAAAAAGTCAAGAATCTATTAAGATTATATTTAAAATATACTGACAAAAAGATATAAAAAACAAAAAAATTTAATACCAAACAATCACTTGCCAGAAACAATTGTTTAATACCCACATAGCCCTACCTACTACAACAGACCATATCATAACACCTTTTTAAAACATCTTGTACTTGCTCTACCTTTAATGGCTTAGATATATGATAAAGCATACCAGCATCCCTAGATGCCTTAACATCCTCTTTCATAACATTTGCTGTCATAGCCACAACAATAGGCGGACTATCCTGCTGTTGCAATATAATCCTTGTCGCATCATAGCCATTCATAACAGGCATTTGGATATCCATAAAAATCAAATCATATCCTGTACTATTTTGGGCATTAATGGCCTCTTCACCATTTTCTACAATATCAATCTCATAACCCATTTTTTTAAACAACAAGGTAACAATTTTTTGATTTACCTTATTATCCTCGGCTATTAATATTTGCAATGGATATTTTATAGCCCATAAAATATCTTGGGATTTCGATGCAGACTCTTTTGATTTAGACACAACGTTAGAAACCTTAGACATCAAAGCATTATATAACGATGTTTTCTTTAAAGGCTTACGAACAACTGTTTCACCAACTGTATTTAATTTATCACATAACACGTCTGCTTTACCTAAAAAGATCAAAGGGACCAGCTTACAACCATCTTTTAAAAGATGTAAAGAATCATTGTTTAATTTATAAAAATCAATATCAACCAAAACAGCATCTATCTTAGGCAACAACTGCACTCTACTCCCAACATCCTTATACGACTCAACCATCTCTGTTTCCAAACCCCAATCCTCTAGCCACATAGTTAATATAGAAGCACTTACAGAATCATGTGAAAAAATTAAAACACGTTTTCCCACAAACTCTTTTAAATTTTCTTGATTGCAATTTCTAACTACATGCTCAACAGCAGCGGTTTTAACAGTAAACATAAACGTAGCGCCTTCACCACATTTACTTTCAACCCAAATCTTACCCCCCATCAATTCAACTAACCTTTTACTAATGACCAAGCCCAAACCAGTACCACCATACTCACGAGTAGTCGAAGAATCCACCTGAGAAAACGCCTTAAATAAACGATCCATTTTTTCTTGAGGTATACCTATACCAGAATCTTTAACAGCAAATAAGATTTCAAATACGCCATTATCAAACCCTACTTTCTTTACAGAAACGACAACTTCACCTTTTTCTGTAAATTTAATTGCATTATTAATCAAATTTATCAAAATCTGACGCAACCTCGTAACATCTCCTAAAATGGAAGGCGGCACATCACTACCAATTAAATACAATAAATTTAAGCCCTTATCATGAGCCTTAGTTGCCAATAAATCTATAACCTCTTCAACGCACAAAGATATATCCAATGACATATTTTCTAAGTCCATTTTTCCAGACTCTATTTTAGAGAAATCTAAAATATCATCGATAATAGTCAACAAGCTTTCTCCACTCATTTTGATAATATCAACATATTCCAGCTGTTCTTCTGTTAAATCCGTTGAGCTTAAAAGCCCAGTCATACCAATAACACCATTCATAGGTGTTCTGATTTCGTGACTCATCATCGCCAGAAAAGAAGACTTTGCTTTAACAGAATTCTCTGCCAATTGCTTTGCCGCATGTAAACTTTTTTCTAACAAAACTCGCTCTGTAATATTTACTGAAAATTCAATCATCTCTGTAACATTACCTTCAGTATCCAATAAAGGTATGCCATGCACCAAATAATGATTGGGATTACCATCTTTATCATAATGCAGATGCTCAGTCTTAAATACTTTTTTTGTTTTAACCACCTGAGATAATGGGCATATATGATTTTGGCCATTACAGGGTTTAGCAGAATTATGCGTAATAGCATAACATGTAGATTTGCCAACTTCAGCATCCACTATAGTGTTAGCTAAAGTAATTTTATATGTTTTTACATCTATAACATAAAAAGGAAATGGTAACGAATCTATAAGATTCTGAAGGTAACGTTGCTTATCTGAAACTTTTTTAAAATATTCTTTTTCATTTAATTCTTTTTCCTTAACCTCACGATTAACGCGCTCTTTTATACCTACATATAAAAATACACAAAAGACTATAACTATGATTAAAGTACTACCAATATAAAGCAATAAATGATGTACAAAAGCACTTTTAGCATTTAAAACTGCTTCCGAAACAGTAGAAAGCAAAAACCACCTTCTGTTACCAGATTTGACCTCATCATTTTCAATGTCAACAATAGGCGTATACAAATCTTGGTAAACATATAAAGTCTTATCCTTAAAAATAAACCCTCGACTATTAGCTTGAAGTTCTTGCCATAAAGGTAAGTTTGATTTTTTTAAACTAAAAGATTTTTCTTTTAGTTTATCAGGAAACATAAAACCAAACTCTTTACTACTATCTGCGGATACTAGCCAAAAAGAATCGGCATTTAACAGGCTAAATTTCCCAGCAAAACGTTTAGAAACATAATGTAAATTTTCTATTAAATCATCACCCAAATAATTAAAAAGAAACACTCCTTTTTTTGTATTGTTAGAGTCAAATACAGGCATTCCAAATCTAATTACTGATTTTTTAGGCAATTCTATACGCCCGTGTTCTATATTTAAATCAAAAGGAGAGACAAACACTTCATTTTTATCAAGACAGACTGTTCTTTTAAAATAATATCGATTAAATTTAGTTTGCAATTTATCACGTGAAACCGAAACCGCATGACCGTTTTGACAATTAACTATAACGACTTCTTGACCTTTTAAATTTAGCAATCTAACTTGATCTAATCCTTTACGTTCAGATACAAAGCTACTTAAAATATCCACAATATCATTAATAGATCTTTGATTATTTAGATCAAAGAAATCAGCAGAGTTAGACTCGAACACTCTACGAACCAACACATTATTGCCAAATACCCTAAGATCTGTAATGTTTTTTTGAAATTCTGATTTAATAATGTTTTTTTGTAACTCTAATAAAGCACTTTCATTACTAATAATATCATGTGCCACATACTGATTATGAAAATAATTTATTGTGTATAAAATTAAAAGCAAAAAAAACACTAACGGTGTTAAAATATACAAACTTTTTTTTACAACTCTCACATTAGCCGATTTGCCCACATTATCTCCAATTAACTTTTATAAGATATTGCATCATTCAAACATTATTGGCAAGTTTTATTCAATTTAAAAATAAATTAATTTTTTTGTTGCGTTAAAATTAAAAATCAATAGAATCTTGCTCTCAACCGATGCCGAGATAGCTCAGTCGGTAGAGCAACGGACTGAAAATCCGTGTGTCGCCAGTTCGATTCTGGCTCTCGGCACCACTCTCTTCACATCTTACATATGAAATGCACTCAACTAACTTTATTGTTTGCCGTACTTACTACTTTTACAGTGGTTCCAACTGGATTTTGCAAAAACACCAGTAAAAAGTTGCCATCTATAAGCAAAGAAGGCGATGAATTAATACGCAGAATTGCCGCCTTAATTAGATATTATCACATTAAAAACACAAACGAACGCGAGCTAGTCTATACAGCGTGCGAAGGCCTCACCAAAGGTCTTGATACATATTCTATTTTTTTACGTCCTTCAAAAGCCAAAGCCTTAAATGTAGAAACCAGTGGTACATTTCATGGGATTGGTATTGAGTTTACAATAGAAGGCGACTGGCTAAGCGTTATAACACCGATTGAAGGCTCCCCTGCTTTTAATGCTGGAATCAGAGCTGGCGATACAATAATAGAATTAGGTGGTAAATCAACTAAATTTATGAGTCTAGCTGAAGCTACTAAAATAATTAGAGGCAAAGAAAATAGTTTTATAAATCTAACGGTTTATCATATAGGCGACGAAGAACCTACACAGTATTCAATTAAACGCGGTACAGTACAAATCCAAACCATTGCCGATGCTATACTTATAGATGATGAATTTAATACTGGCTATATAAGACTAATACAATTTAAAAAAAATTCTGCCACAGAATTAAAAGAAGCCATTCTAGAGCTACAATCCCAAGGTATGAAAAACCTAATTTTAGACCTTAGAGCAAATCCAGGCGGCGTATTAAATAGCGCTATAAAAATAGCCGATATTTTTTTAGATAATGGCATTATAGTTACTACAAAAAAACGCCATGGATGCTTAGTTGCAAAAGCACATAAAAAAGACACTATTTTAAAAAAAGATTTAAAATTGTTAGTCTTAATTAACAAATCAAGTGCAAGTGCCTCTGAAGTTTTTTCTGGTGCTATAAAAGATAATCAACGAGGCATATTGTTAGGGGTACAAAGCTTTGGCAAAGGTAGCGTACAAAGCATATTTAAGTTGCCAAATCTGCTAAATGATCCAAATGGGTCGCCGGGTTTAAAAATAACAACAGCACATTATTTTACTCCATCTGGCAAAAATATAAACCACATAGGCATAACGCCTAATATAATTGTCCCGTTATCACCTAAAACACAGGTCAAACTTGCCAAAGCGCGCAGTTTAAGATATAAAACTCAAGCTGATGTGGGTATTAATCCAATGCCACCAGGTATATCAAAACTATTTCCGCAATTAATCAAATACGACGATTTAATCGATAATCAATTAATTGCAGCTTTAAACTATTTTCGCGAGTTAAAAACACAATGAGAATAACACTTGGAATCGAATCATCTTGCGACGAAACATCCGTTGCCATTGTTGATGAAGACTTAAATATCTTATCTTGCATTACCCAAACACAAATTGATATTCATAAAAGATTTAAGGGTGTAGTACCAGAAATTGCCAGTAGACATCACGTAGAAGCTATTACTGCTACTATTGCCGATGCAATGGAACAGGCTAAGATTAAACCTAACCAACTTCACGGTATAGCCGTAACAAATCGCCCCGGTCTAGTTGGCTCTCTGTTAGTTGGCGTTTTAGCTGCTAAAAGCTTAGCCATGGCATGGGACCTCCCCATTACTACAGTAAACCACATTGCGGCTCATTTATTTAGCCCATTAATGTTTAACAAAAACTTACCGTTACCATTGATTGGTGCTGCAATATCTGGAGGCCATACTGAATTATATTTATGCGAAGATGGCCTTCATTTTACTAGGATAGGCCGCAGTATTGATGACGCTGCTGGTGAGGCTTTTGACAAATGTGCAGCAATTCTTAATTTACCATATCCAGGTGGCCCCGCTATATCTCAAGCTGCAAAAAATGGTGTAGCAAATCATAAATTTCCATCGCCAATATATAAAAAAGGCAATGGTTTTGATTTTACATTCAGTGGCATTAAAACATCCGTACTATATCACTGCAAAGGCTTTGACAACAGAGGTAAAGGACCATTATTAGAGCATATATCAGTAGCAGATGTAGCGGCCTCTTTTGAAACTACAGTCTGTCAGGCCATTATAAAACAAATGCTAGCTGCCGCCAAAAAACATAAAGCTAAAAGTATTATCATGGGAGGAGGTGTTGCCTGTAATCAGTTTTTGCGTAATGAACTGCAAAACGCCTGCAAAATTAACAAATTACAATACGGTTACCCACCGTCAATATACTGCACTGATAATGCTGCGATGATAGCTGGATTAGGGAGTGTACAATTTGCCAACGATGCAACCAATGAAGGATTAAATTTTGATGTTCTGTCTAGGATTTAAATGCGTAGATTTTTTTGTGAAAACATTTTAAAAACTTGTACTTTAAGTAAAGAAACTACTCATCATATTCAAAAAGTATTACGTATCAAAGTTGGTGCTAAAATTATTATTTTTAATAATGAATCATGGGCAATCGCAAAAATCATGCAATATGATAATGACAGAACAACAGTAGAAGTAATCGATGAAATTTATACCAATACAAAAAAAACTCTAACACTAGATTTGATTTGTGCATTACCAAAACAACAACGATTATCTACTTTAATAGAAAAAATATCTGAAGTTGGCTGCGATTCTTTTACTCCATTATATACTAGCCGTTCCGCTGTAAAACTGCATCCTGATAAAGTTGAAGACCGTCTGCAACGTTGGACACGCATTGCTATTTCTGCAACCACACAAAGCAAACAAGTAACACCAACCACTTTTAAACCACCTGTAAACTTAAAAAATATACTTCCCAAAGAAAACGCACTAAATTTAATATTTACAACAGAAGGCAATAGTCAAGACTTACAAACCGTATTAAAACTACATCCAAAAATGAACATCTGTGCACTTATAGGTCCAGAAGGTGGTTTTGCAGATAACGAAATAGACAACACTATACAAAAGCAGTTTATTCCTGTGCATTTAAATTTGCCTGTTTTACGCATTGAAACTGCCGCAATAATCGCAAGCGCTATAATAAAAATGTATCAACAAACACCAAATTAGAAAGGATTATATGAGCTACGAATTAAATAAATACCTAGCCCCAATGAAAAAATTTGGTGCTTCTGATTTACATATCAAAAATAACGCTAGCCCGATATACCGTGTCAATGGAACCCCTAGACCAACTGATAGCCCTGCTTTAAATTATGAAACTATTAAAAAAATGGTATTAGAAATTTTAACAGATCAGCAAAAAGAACAATTGGAAACTACTGGTAGTACTGACTTGGCACATTCGATTGAAAACGTGGATAGATATCGTGTTAATATTTTTAAACAATGTGGAGCTATTTCAATAGTAGCCAGAAGAATCAATGATGTTATACCAAGCGTAAAACAATTAAACTTACCAACTGCCGTCGAAAAAATATCCACATTTAAAGAAGGGCTAATTCTAATAGCTGGAGTCACTGGCTCTGGTAAATCTACTACACTAGCTGCAATATTAGAAATGATTAATGCCAAACGAAAATGCCATATTTTAACAATAGAAGATCCCGTTGAATTTATTTTTACCGACAAACAAAGTTTTATCAATCAAAGAGAAATAGGCTTAGATGTTGATACCTTTGAAAATGCACTAAAAGGTATGTTACGCCAAGATCCTGATGTTATATTACTGGGAGAAATGCATGATGCTGAAAGTTTTGAAGCTGCCCTATCTGCGGCTGAAACAGGACACTTGGTCTTTGGCACAATACATGCCCCAAATGCAGTACAAACTATCAATCGCATTTTAGATTTATTTCCAACTGATAGACATAGGCATATCAGACGTATCTTATCTGGCTCTTTAAAAGGTATATTAGTCCAAAAGCTTTTAAAAGGTACACAAGAAACAAATCCACGTGTACCTGCTGTAGAAATTTTATTTCAAAATCCAATGGTTTCTAAAATTATAAATGAAGGCGAAGATGCCAAACTCGCACAGGTAATTGAAGGTAGCGCTAAAGTTGGTATGCAAAATTTTAATCAAAGTCTATATCAACTAGTAAAAGCAAAACTACTAAATGAAGAAACAGCTTTAAAAGCCAGCCCAAATGCCGAACAGTTAAAAATGAAATTTTCTGGCATAAACCTATCTCAAAGCGGTGGGGTCATAGGATGAAATATCGTGGATTTAAATTAGATAAATTTCAAGAAGAAGCCATACACGCAATATCCCAAAACCACTCTGTTGTTGTTTCTGCGCCTACGGGCGCTGGCAAAACTTTAATCGCAGAATTTGCAGTTGAAAAAGCAATAAAAGAAAAACGTCAAGTAGTTTACACCTCACCTATCAAAGCGTTAAGTAATCAAAAATTTAGAGATTTTGAAGCATTATATCCCGGCAAGGTAGGCATTATAACGGGTGATGTAACACACAATAGAGATGCACCTTTAGTCATTATGACAACTGAGATTTTTAGAAATTGCGTGTTTGACAGCCCTGAAGAAATTGAAAATGTTTCAACCTTAATCTTTGATGAAGTACATTACATCAGTGATTTTGAACGCGGTACTGTATGGGAAGAAACCATAATATTTGCGCCACATCATATTCAAATAGTTGCTCTATCTGCCACAATACCAAACTTATATGATTTCTCAGATTGGATATCACATATTCGTAAAACTCAGGTTGTTACCGTCGAAGAACATAAAAGACCCGTTCCGTTAGAGCATCATTTATTTCATCCTCGTTTTGGTGAAATAAACTTAAAAAGATTAAAAAAATTTGGTTTACCGCGTAAAAAGAAACGATATTTTTTTGAAGATGATGGATTTGAACATAACATTATTGACTATGTAGTTGACTCAGAAAAACGTCTACCATGCTTAGTGTTTTCTTTTAATCGCGTATTATGCGAAACCTTAGCGACAAAAAACAGCCATAGAAAACTTTTAACTAAAGATGAGACAGAACACATCACTAAACGTTTTGATGAATTATGCCAACGATTTAATGTTGATATTACAACAAATGAAAAAGCTTCTGCCATGCGTAAATACGCTAAAGGTGGTGTGGCATATCATCATGCTGGGGTTTTGCCAAGTTTAAAAGAAGTTGTTGAACAGTTGTTTACTGAGGGTTTAATCAAATTATTATTTACTACAGAAACATTTGCACTAGGTATTAATATGCCAGCAGCAGCAGTGATTTTTACAGGATTAGAAAAATACGATGGTATAAGTTTTGACATTATGACATGTCGTGATTATTTGCAAATGGCAGGACGTAGCGGTAGACGTGGTATAGATCCTATAGGACATGTATATAGCAATCTAAATCCTTTTGATGCGCGAGCCTATGATGTAGAAAGGCTATTAAAACTAAAATCAGAACCAATTAAAAGTAGGTTTTTATTATCCTATTCGACACTTATAAATTTAGTAAATAAATATGGCGAAAAAAACGCCATAAAGGCGTGCAACGATTCTTTTGCCGCTTGGCAACGCAAGGGTAAACAAAAAAAATTAATTGGCTACGAAGCTAAACAAAGGATACGTCTTTTAAATAAATTGGGACACTTAAATAATGATACTGTTACTGCCAAAGGCAAATTAGCATCTAAAATTTTTGGGTATGAATTACAAATATCAGAATGTTATTTTGATGGTGTTTTTGAAAGCTTAAATCCAAAACAAATTGCCATATTAATTTGCGCTATTATTTTTGAACCACGCCGTGGCAAAGAGTATGCTCAATTACCAAAACAGCAAATAATACCCATATCAAAACGTGTTTCGCAATTAATAAAATATATTACCAAAACTCAACATCGCCTAGGCACACCAGATATTATAAGCCGGCTATCCTTTCAATTTTCCGCCTGCATTCAGGCTTGGTGCGATGGTGCTAGTTTTGAAGACTTAAGAAAATTAACTTCCAGTGACGATGGCGATATTATTCGCAATATGCGCATGGTAGTACAACAAATACGCATATTGCGAAAAGCTATCCGCGAAGACAAATCAACAGCAGATAAATTAATGAAAGCACAATTAATGCTAAATCGTGATGTGGTCAACGCCGAAGCTCAGCTATTAACTAATTTGGGAGTTGCCACAACTGATGATAATTTATAAGCGTTCGCCTAACAAACCTTGATTCCAAAGCTCTAACATTTTCACTATTTGTTGAAAACTAGGCGAAACTCCTGTACGAACAAAATAACCACTAGTACAAACGCCTAACAACATACTTTCAAAACCATCTAAATCAAGCAATTGTGCTGCCATTGCACCAGATCCAAAATGATCGCCTGCTCCAGTTGATATTAATGGATTTTGACAATACGGCCCCTTAACATAAACGGTTTCATTCTCGCGCGATATTGCTGCACCATCATTTGGATGAATAATAACTTCAGCTATACCAGAATTTTTACGTATATAGTTAGCACATTCAGCAACATTTAGTGCCTCACGTTTATCATAAAAATTACCGCCATAAATATCGGCAATTTGCCAAGCCTCTTTTAAATTAAGACTAATCACACTATGGCAAACATTTGAAATATTTGTAAACATAGGAGCTAATAAAGCCCTATCTTCAGAACTGCGAATATCAATTTCAGCCAAATCCATATAAAATAACATTTTTTGACCTGCGTGTTCTTGTGCGTACATCGTAGCCATATTAGTCCATAATTCCGTGGCATGAATTATACGACTCCAATTTAAAGCAGCTGTAAAATGACTAGATTTCACCAACTTCCGCAATGCATCTTCGCCTATAATATTTAGCATATTATCCCAAGTAACCGTTGCGCAATTTGACATATCCGAAGCCAACAATTTACCATCGCTAAATTCAAAACAGTCAGTAGTTGCTGGGTTATCAAATGAATACATATTGATATTGCCAAAGGCTTCTTTAAAAATATTATTAATATTTGGATAACCTAATGCTCCTACATAATTTAAAGTGATATTGCCAGAAAATAGTTTATTTAATGCAACAGTCATTAAAGGCCCATTACCGCCATATTTTTCACCTTGACGGATAACCTCTGCAGATGTTGCAATACCAGCGGCCTTTGTTACTTTAGGGCCAAATTCAGCCATACTAGATGGGTTTACAAATCTAATAAAAGTATCAATAAAACCATCGTAACCCATAAGCCCCACTTTAGAACTAGAGTTTACCTTATTTAATTTGTTACAAAAATCTGCCAAATTAGGCTGAATTTGTTTAAAATCGTTATATATTTGATATTCCATACTCCCCTTCTAAGCTAAAGCATTAGCTATAGCTTCTGGCATAATAGCTTGATGACTGGCATCATAAATAGCTTTGCCATCTTTTAAAATTATTAATTGCGGACTTTGATGAGTTACCCCTGTATCTTCAGTGATTTTTGCTGATAAAGGTCGACTTTGTTGTATCACAAGTAAATTTACATCTTTAGTTATTTGTCCTGATTTTAAACCTTCCTCCACACGACTGTGAGCATGTAAAGATATTCCACAAGTATCACTATGTTTTAATATAATTACAGCTTCACTACTATCTTTTAAAGATTGCCACTGTTCTTCTGTTGTTAATGGGATAAAATCTGCCATTTTAACTCCTATTGCTTAAATTTAATAAAATAAAAATTATAACATATTTTCTGTAATGCTTACTTCCACTAAAGGTCCGTTATCACGCTGTGCTTCTAGTAATTTTTTAGGCGTTGGATATGTAGCATTTAATGCTCTTACTAAATTTGCATGCTCCTCATCTTGCCAATCACAAGCTCCCATGCTTTGTACTATTTTACCCAATTCAGTTAGCTTAATACCCTCAAGCCTAAAATTACAATGAATCACTCTAGCGTCATTGTCAGTACCCACTACTATTCTCATTTTTTCTTGACGACGTAAAATGGCAAAATCTCTTGCCATACTTTCTTTTGCCAAGTTAAACCCAGTGGCTAAAACAATTTCATCATCTTCGTGCAAGCTCAATACTAAAGAAATATGCGAAACCTTTGGAGATTTGCAAGTATAAAGCGCTGAAGAAGACTTAGCATAAGCCTCCTTTGGTAATTTTGCAAAGGTAGCACCATCTAATTTAACAACTAGATTAACCATTGCAATTGTCTCACCATTTTTTTGCATACTTTGGTATACAGGTACCAATGTATTATATTCTAATTTATTTAAAAACTGTTTAAATTCATTCGGTAAAGATACAGCCATATTAATTCCTAACGATAAAAAAATGAAATTTTACAATATTTATCCACAATCATCCATATTAAAGCAAAATTGTAAGATGAATTACTATGATAGACAAAAATGCATTTATCAATTATAATTTAAGAACTAAAGGAGGCAAATGGCATATACATTAGAAGAATTATTAAGAGCAATGGTAGATAAAGGTGGTTCAGATTTACACATTACTGCAGGCTCACCACCCAGAATGAGAATTGACGGCAAATTGCGAGCTATGGAAGACGGTAACTACACACCGCAAATGAGCCAAGATATGATATATGCCTTACTTGATAGTGAACAAATTGCTAAATTTGAAAAAACTTTTGAACTTGATATGTCATTTGGAATGAAAGGTATTGGTAGATTCAGGACAAATGTCTTTTATCAGCGTGGCGCGGTTGGAGCAGTATTAAGAATAATCCCTTATGAAATAATGCCTTTTGAAAAACTTGGTATAAGCCCTGAAGTATGTCGCAATATTGCCAATTTACCACATGGTTTAATTTTAGTAACTGGGGCAACTGGCTCTGGAAAATCTACAACATTGGCATCCATAATTGATTATATAAACCAAACCCATGAAGGACATATTGTAACCATTGAAGATCCAATTGAATTTGTGCATAAAAATAAAAAATGTTTAATTAACCAACGTGAAGTTGGGGCTGACACACACGGCTTTGGACCTGCATTAAAACATATTTTACGACAAGATCCAGACGTTGTCTTAATCGGTGAAATGCGAGATATGGAAACTATCGAAGCAGGACTAACCTTAGCCGAAACAGGACATTTAACATTTGCGACATTACATACGTCCGACTGTGTACAAACTATCAACCGTATTGTTGACGTATTTCCTTCAAATCAACAACAACAAATACGCACACAATTGAGTTTTGTTTTAGAAGGCGTATTATGTCAACAACTTTTGCCCATCAGCAATGGCAAAGGCCGAGCATTAGCTGCTGAAATCATGTTGGCAACTCCTGCTATTAGAGCTTTAATTCGTGATGATAAAGCTCATCAAATACAAAGTTCAATTCAAACAGGTCAAAAAGATGGTATGATTACAATGAATAAAAGTTTATTTAAACTTTATAGCGAAGGCAAAATAACATACGATTTAGCTCTATCACGTAGTGGAGATACTGAAGATCTAAAATTAACATTTGATAGAGGAAATAATGCCTAGATTTCTTTTTACTGCCAAAACGGCATCTGGACGTAAACTTTCGAATATTGCCATTGCCGAAGATAAAGAAGGTATCAGAGCGAGGGTTGAAGCTAAAGGACTTACTTTAGTAACAGCACGTGATATTAGTGGCACAAACTTGTTTAATGCACCGCCAGCAGACAATGCAAAAGTATCGGATTTGGTTTTATTTACTCGTCAACTTGCCACAATGATTGGTGCAGGTATATCGCTTTTAGAAGCTTTAGAAATTTTAAAAGAACAAGCCGAACGTCCTGGTTTTATGGTTGCACTTGATGATATTATTGAAGATGTTCGCGGAGGCGCAGATTTATCTATCTCTCTA
>JAMOSO010000052.1 GCA_027063065.1 Planctomycetota bacterium
CGTTGTACATCTACAATAACAAGAGGTAATTCTGACATAACCGCTAAGCCTATAAACTCTGATTTCAAAGCTAAGCCAGGGCCACTGGTGGTGGTTGCCGCCAAAGCCCCTGCAAACGAAGCCCCAATAGCAACACCAATACCGGCAATTTCGTCTTCGGCTTGCACTGTTTTAACACCTAAAGATTTATATCCAGCTAAATATTCTAAAATACCAGTTGCAGGCGTAATAGGATACGAACCCAAAACTAATTCGCGATCACATAATTGTGAAGCTGTCAACAACCCCAATGCCGTAGCATTATTACCCGTAATTGAACGATAAATACCTTTTTCTAAAGGAGCAGAACCAACATGATATTTAGGCACGTTTATTTCTGTTGTTTCGCCTAAGTGATAACCCGTATTTAATGCTAATGTATTAGCCTCGATCAACTCTGGTTTAGAGCCCCATTTTTTTTCAAACCACTTAATGGTAGAAGAACAATCTTGATCAAAAACCCAAAACACAAAACCTAAGGCTAAAAAGTTTTTGCATCTCAATCTATCTTTAGGTTTTAAACTTGTCGATTCTAAAGCGTCAATAATAAGTTCATTTAAATTTAACCTTACAATTTGATATTTAGCTTCTAATGTTTCATCTTCAAGTGGATTAGTTGTATATCCTGCTTTTTTTAAATTAGCTTCTGTAAAATCGGCAGTATTAACTATCAACAAACCATGATCCACTAAATCTTTTAAGTTTACTTTTAAAGCAGCTGGATTCATGGCTACTAACGCATCAGGTCTGTCCCCCGGTGTCCTAATTTTTGAAGAGCCAATCTGCAACTGAAAACCAGATACTCCAGCGATAGTACCAACAGGTGCGCGGATTTCTGACGGATAATCAGGAAAAGTTGCAATATCAGAACCAGCCAATGCACTTGTAGTAGAAAGCCTCTCACCAACTGTTTGCATACCGTCACCAGAATCTCCAGCAAAACGAATAACTGCCGATTTGACCTCTTCAACAACATCATTACAATTACATTTCATTAACACACCTTATTTGCGATACTATAAGCATCTAGTTACGAAATACATACAACTAAACTCAGTATAAGCACACTTTTTTTACTTGGCTATAGCAAATTTTAAAAAAATACAATCTTGTTATTTAAACTTTAAAAGCCACATTTTTGTAGAATTAACTTGTTATGTTTCTACCGTTAGGTAACAATCCATAAATGTATTTCCAATAACATCATTAACTTTTATAATTTAAATTATCGTTATGAATTTATACCAAAATACACCTATTGACAGTTCCTTTAAACTTATGCCAGCCATTGTATTCTCTGGTATGGTACACATCATTTTATTGCTACTCTTACGCGATATAAACCTATTTGAACCAATACCCGATTACAACCCCGCAAAAAAACAAGCCAAAATTCTAATGAGGCTAAATCATGAAATGCAAAAAAGTAAAATATTTTTAGATACGCCAGATCAAATGCGCGACAGCCAAAAACATAAAATAAAAAATAAATTAATAAGCAATAAAACTACAAAGGCTGCCGATTTATCACGCAAAGATACGTTACCTGATGACAAAGCTTATATCGAAAACGGCACAAATATTCCTTCCGTACAAGCCAAAGGCAATCAACCATCAATGGACGATTTAGCCCCTTTAACACCTGGATTAAGCCCCATAGACACTTTAATGCCTCAACCCAAACCAATTAAAAACACAGCTCAAATACAACGTAAAAGCACTAAAACACAACCAAAACTACATTTACCAAAAACAACCATACCAAAAGCTAAACAAAAATTAATTTCCAAACCCAAGCCCAAACTAGAAATAAAACAAACGGGACTGGTTCAAGTTCCAAAAGACATTTTAACAAAACAGCAAAAACAAATAGATGCACCCGCTATTATCAAACGCCGCTCGCTGGGACAACAAAACAGATTAACCCATGCCCTAGAACGGGATATGGCTACATATTATCTACTTGAAGATAAATACGGTGAATATTACAAACAAATTAAACGCACCATCGACACAGTATGGTTTAGTTGGTGGCTAAGAAATAAAGATATATCTATAGGCATTAGACACAAACCAGCCATATTAACCCGATGTACTATAATGCCAGATGGACATATTAAAAATTTAACAGTATTTGTGGATCAAGATGTAGATCAATTTGCCGCTAATGTAACTATGGAAATTTTAAAAGATTCTGCACCATTTGGTGCATTTCCAAAATATATTGAAGAGTCAGAATTACCCCTATATTTTAATTTTCACTTTTAATAATTATTTTTGACAACCTTCACAAAAATGTGTACTACGTTGTCCAACAACAATGCGATTAATCAATATACTCTTACATCGATTACAAGCCAAGCCCGTACGCCTAAAAACTTTTAGTCCATCACTATTATTACCCCTGCGACCTGCAACACTATAAAAATTAGCAGCACTTGTACCTAAAGTAGTACCCATATTTTTTAATCCACTTTTTAAGACTTTAACAATAGCCTTTTGCAAACGTTTTAAATCTGATACTGACAAAGTATCAACCTTGCGTAAAGGCGATAATTTAGCCTCCCAAAGCGCTTCATCAACATAAATATTACCTAAGCCAGCCACTACCGTTTGATCTAAAAGCTGTGTTTTTAGTGGGCGTTGACCTTTTAAATTAGCTTTTAACACTTGCCAAGTAAAAGATTTTTCTAATGGTTCTGGACCCAAGTGAGCTAAAAATTCTTTAGTATTGTCTACCAAAAACAATCTGCCAAATTTTCTAGTGTCGTGATAACGCAACTGTCTACCATCTGTAAAATTAAAAACAATATGTTCGTGCTTATCCCTACTACTGTTTACATCTGCCCAACGCAATTTACCAGTCATCCGCAAATGTATTAGCAAATTAGTATGATTATTCAATGCTATATTTATATATTTGGCACGCCTTGATATATCTGTTACAAGCAAATTATTTAAGCCTGTTTTAAAATTTAGTCCATCTGATGCGCCGACAAGATTATCCCAATACACTTCAACACAATCAATAACTCCACCTATTATCCCAGTAGATTTTAAATCGTTTACGACTGTTTGTACTTCTGGCAACTCTGGCATTATTTTAAATATCCCTTTATTTCTTTAACTCTAACATGGTTAGCAGGTAAAAGAAGTAAAGCGCGTTCCAAATGTTTTTTTGCCTTTAAAAAATCGCGTTTTAACAAATTTAAACCTTGGTTATAAGCCATTTCACCATCGGATAAAAATTTAGCTAATTCCTTTACACCTAAATTATGCTTTAAATCAGTTTGCCTTGCTAAGTCAAAAAATTTACGCGCTTTAACAATGTTATTTAACTTTAAAAACTGCCGACCCCATTGGTAGTACGCCTGTGCTTGATTGCTATGGTTTGCCCAATAAGTAATATTTTTTTGTGCTCGTTTAAAAAATATATTATTTTTATTTGTTTCAACAGATATAACATTACGCCATAAATCCAAAGCTTTTAATAATTTTTTATCTTGTAAAAGCATATCCGCATTTTTCATCATCTCTACAACTTGCTTCATATGAGCTTTTAAAGTAAGTGCATCGGTCGTATTTAATTCATCCAAATAAAGAAAAGCATTTTTAATATCACCCGCATTGTAAGCCTGTAAAGATTGTTTTAAAACAGTGCCATTTTTGATTTTATCTTTTAATTTTAACGCATCGTTTTTAAATTTAGAATCATCTGTAATCAGTTTAAGGTACTCTAAAGCAGATTTGTCATTACCAGTATTAAATGCTATTTGTGCCGAGTTAATATAATTTTGTTGTGCTATTAAAAAGTTTATCTCGTCTATTTGTTTATCTATTAAATCATATTGCGATTTTAATACTAAAGGTTTTAAATGATTTAAAAGAGATTTTGCCTTTTGCCATTGAAAATTTGCCATTGCTTCTTGAACTTCAAATCGCAAAGTATCGCGATATTCTTTTAATATCTGTGCAAAAAAGTCCGACCACACCATATATAAATAATTATCTTGTGGTATTTTAGTAGTCAATAAATATGCTTCTTTTAATTGTTTATTTTTATACAAGCGTTTTAATTTTAGAATGGTTAATCGATAAGAACCAGCCTTACGCAAAAAGGATTTTTCGGTTTGGGCAAATTCTTGTACGCTATTAGTGCTTGGATGAACTTCTAACATTTCGTTACATAAACTTTTTGCTCTATCCCAATTTAAATTTTCCAGTCTAGGGCCTGAGCTTTTAAAAATCTGTATATAGTCATTTAAAATATCGGCGATTTCTAAATTACTACTCATAGCCTTAGCTTTTTGTAATGATTTTTCTGCCAAGGCATAGCGATGCCCCTCTAAATGATTAACTGCCATATCAATTAATGCAAAATATTGATTTGTTTTTTTAATCTGTTGCTTAGTGTTATCGCCATGCGATAATGCAAAAATAATTACTAACGCCAAAGCGCAACTAATACATAAAAAAATAATTGCCAGTATTTTTTTATAAGATTTAACCTGTACTTGCTTAGATAGTAAATCTTCTTTATTTTTGATTTGATTGTTAGGTTCATCTTTTACAGACTGATTTTCGACATCATTTAATTGACTAGCAACTTCTTGATTTTGACCCCAATTTAAATTTACAGGAGTAATACAGTTTTCTTCTGAAGCGCTATCACTAATAGTAATTTTAACACTATTGCCACAGGTTAAGATATCGCCATGATTTAAAACTACTCCTGATGTACGCTGAGTATTGACATATATACCGTTTTTACTATTTAAATCATCCACATACAACTTATCGTTTAAATATTTTAAACTAAAATGTTTACGAGATATCCCATCTGATTTTAAAGTAATATCAGATTGCTCGCTACGTCCAAATATTAGCTCTTTATCGCAGTCAAATTTTAAAATCTGAGTACTATTAGCATCTTCAATAATTATTTTCATTTAAGCCTTTTTTGTAAACGCTCATAATAATATTTAGCCTTTTGATAATAAGGATGGGTTTGATCTGGAACTAATTGTTTTATTTTTTTTAATGCTCTAAATTGTGCCTGTATATCATCATTAGAACGAGCCATAACATATTCTTGTCCAATAGATTTAAAGATGGCCTCAAATTTGTTTTTAGCATTGTCTCTTTGTTGCTGTAACTGTAGATAATATTCTTCCTGAGATGGCAAATGTTTAACCGCCGCAATAGCTTTGTCATAAGTATAAATTGCATCTAAAATAGAATCTCGCTCTAAACTTTTAGCCTCTAATGCAAAGTTTTTAGCCAAGTTCACACGCTCTTCTATGTCCATTTCCATTAGACCTAATTCGTTTTCTATATCGTGATATATACCACGCACAACCGCCTTGTAAGATTGCAATAAATCCCCGTCTCGGTTGTATAATTGAATAACAGAATCGCCTACCCCCGCCCCTTTTAACCACATCACATTAACTAATGTATTACTTGGATGAACCCTAACAACACGCTGATTTTGAATTTTTATATCCACATTTTTTAAATTAAAATCAGTGGCTACCAACAATTCTTGATTAACTGATAAAGTTTTAATAATAGCTGGAGGTTCTGAATCATCATATACTAAAATTAAAGCCGTAATAGACAAAATCACGCCTATAAATAACACTACTGCCAATGCGATATTTGAGTTATAATTTGGATTTGTTTGAGTTTTAACAACTTCTACAACTGGTTCATGATTAAGCACCGATGCAGGACGCAGGTTATTTGGCATAACACATTTTAATTTAACTTTACCAACAGTTAAGGTATCGCCATCAAAAATACTTTTTTGCTTTTGTACTATTTTAGAATTTACCTCAATCCCATTTTTACTACCCAAATCATTAACTGTTACAACATTATTTAATAAAGACAATTTAATATGTTTTCTGGAGATAGAGTTATCTGGTATGACAATATCGGCCTCATCAGTACGGCCAATTGTGATTGGTAAATCGTGTAATAAAAATTGTTTTCCTATAGATGGTCCATCAATAATTATCAATTTTGCATTTTTTAAAATCATAATTTACTTAAATAAAGGTAAAATGTATTTTAGGGCTATTGGGCCAAATACAATAATAAAAGTAGTGGGAAAAATAAATGCCACCAATGGAAAAACTATTTTTACAGGAGCTTTTAACGCCAATTCTTCCGCGCGCCCCAAACGTCTACGTCTAGCCTCATTAGCCTGCGTACGCAATACTGAACCTAAACTGCTACCCATTTCATCGGATTGTATAATAGCGCTAACCACTGTAGATATTTCCACTAAGTTAATACGTTCTGCCATATCACGCAAAGCCTCAGAACGGCTTTTGCCCATAGTTATTTCGCTGACGACCATATCCAATTCATAACGCAAAGGTGTAGTATCTAGCTTGGATAAAATCCTGACCAAAGCTGTTGAAAAATCCAAACCAGACTCTACACATAAAGTTAATAAATCTAAAAAATAAGGTAAGGCTTTGCGGATTTCAATCTGACGTTTTTTAAGTCTATCATTTAACCAAATAAATGGTAAAACTACACCCATAATCCAACCCACAAGCACCAAGGACGATGCTGGGTAAGATTGCATAAACGCAATATAATATCCGCCACAAGCACCCAAAATAGATGAGGCAAAACTACTACCTATCATATCGGCAGGTTTAAGTGATTCTCCCACGCCAGCAGATACAATATTTTTATTAAGCGTATTTGCCAAAGTCAATAAGCTAGATTTTTTATCTAATTTTTGTGCGCGTTGTAAAAAATCATCAAATAATTTTGAAACAGGAGCAGCTAAAGGACTTAACAACCTAAACATAGCTGGAGGCGGTTCTGTCATAGAGTTATTAGTTTGACGTAATTTACGATTTTCTAACCATAAAGAACCCATCGCCCATATAGCTGAACCAAACCCCAAACCCCATAGTAAAGCTATTATTAATTCTAAATTAGTATTTTGACTAGACATCAATACTCACAATTTTACTTATAAAAAAGCCACCCAAAGAAATCAAAACACAAATCAAACCAATCAAAACCCAACCTAATACGCTCTCAAACATCGGCCGCATCATATCTGGATAAAAAACTGTCAAAAAACCACCTATTGCAAATGGCAATAAACATAAAATAATTCCCTGCAATTTACCCTGCCCTGTCAAAGCTTTGATTTTATCTTCCATGGCATGACGCTTGCGAACCGTAGCAGAAATATTGCTAAATACTTCTGATAAATTACCGCCTACTTCTTGAGCAATTAAAATTGCCGTGGTTATTAAAGCCAAATCCTGATTGGGCATTCTTTTTTGTAAATTTAACAAAGCATCTTCCATACGTGCGCCAAAACGCATTTCATGATTAACCAATCTAAATTCTTGGGAAATAGGATTTGGCATCTCGCGATTAATCATTTCAAACGATTGTGCTAAGGATAATCCAGCACGCATGGCATTACCCATAGCATCGAGTGCCTCTATTAACTGAAAACCAAAATCACGTTTACGTTTAGCTTTTAACATTTTTAAAATCACTTGTGGTATAGCCAATGCACACAAAGCAATTGGCATAGATAAAAATAATTTATCCGTAATAATAAAACTAATCAAACCAAACAAAACCCCGCTACTTAAAGACAAATAAAAGATTATCTGCGGAGGCATTGTTAAATACATAGAATCTAATGACTGCTCAGCATCTTTAACATATTTGTTTTCATAACTTACCCACCCCTTAGAAAACATATCAACCCCTACCAATGCAAAGCCAGATATGGATATAAAAATCAATAAATAAATAATTAATTCGGCCATATTCATATAATTACCTAAACATACTTAGCTCTACATCAATGCCACGAGATGTTAAATCGTGTATAAATGGAGGGATTGTGCCAGTAGCTTTAAAATCGCCAATTATTTTACCATCCTTATCGTAACCGTCCTGTTGATATTTATATACTTCCTGCAAAAGGATAGTTTCGCCTTCGATGCCCTCAATTGTAGAAATTGATGTTACACGCCTAGTGCCATCACTTAAACGTGATGTTTGTAAAATTATATCAATTGCCGATGCAACTTGATCTCTAATGGCCTTAGCTGGCAAATCCATACCTGCCATTAAAACTAAAGTTTCTAAACGCGCCAAAGCATCACGGCAAGAATTAGCATGTAAAGTTGTCAATGAACCATCATGACCTGTATTCATTGCCTGTAACATATCCAGAGCTTCACCACCTCTACATTCACCCACTACTATTCTATCTGGACGCATACGCAAAGAATTTATTACTAATTTGCGAATACTAATTGCACCTTCGCCTTCTATATTTGCCGGTTTTGTTTCTAAAGATATAACATGCTCCTGTGGTAGTCGTAACTCGGCTGCATCTTCAATAGTAACTATACGCTCATCACTTGGAATAAAACCCGATATTACATTAAGTAAAGTTGTTTTACCAGAACCTGTACCTCCAGAGATACAAATGTTTTTGCGATATTTAACACATAGTCTTAAAAATTCTGCCATTTGCTTTGTCATAGAACCAAAATCAATTAAATCATCAATAGTAAATGGCTCTTTAGAAAATTTTCTGATTGTTATACATGGTCCCGATATTGCCAAAGGTGGTATAATTGCATTAACTCGACTGCCATCCTGCAGACGTGCATCAACCATAGGGCTAGACTCATCAATACGCCTGCCCAAAGGAGCTATAATACGCCTAATAATTTCAATTACAGTTCTATCATCTGTAAAAGAAACATCGGTTAATTCTAAATTACCATTGCGTTCAACATAAATCTGATTGGCTCTATTAACCATAATTTCAGACACAGAATCATCAACTAATAATGCTTCTAACGGACCCAAACCAACCGCTTCATCGGTTATAATTTTGATTAAATCTTCTTTATCAATTTGCAAAGACAAATCCTGATGCTTAGTTACTATATCCCGCACTGCCGATTCTGTAGTATGGCGTAATTGGCTATCACTTAAGTTAGTTAAGTCCAATCGTTTTAAGTCTAAGCTACTTAATAATTCTTTGTGAATTTTTTTACGCATTTCAGCCGATATGGTTTCACCTTTCTTTTGTGGTTTTGGCACACAATCTTGCCTACTGTTTAAACTTATAAATTTAAAAATCAAGCTAACCATACCTAATTTAATAATAGCACCATCATCTAAAATAGCTTGTCCTAGCAATCTATCTTGATTGAGCCAAGTGCCATTTCTACTGCCTAAGTCTTTGACAACAGCAGTACCATCAGCCGCAGTGATAATTTGCAAATGATTACGACTAATACCTGGTATATTTAAAACTAAAGCATTTTCATCACTTTTACCAACACCTAATACCCCAGGCTTTAACTTAATAGTTTTATAAAACCCTTTTTCTGTTTGTACTATTAGCTCTGACACTTTACTTTACACCATTAGATACACGATTGGCATTTAACAATTTAGCACGAGACAAAAGATTTTTAGCATTAACAGTCTGTATATTATCAATAATTGCCGTGTCGTGTTCGTTTCGTAATGTAAAAATCAATTTACCATTTGATTCTGCAGCCATTAAAAGTGCAACCTCATTTGGTGTACCAACCAATGTTAAAGAGCTATATCCACTGCGACCATTGCGTAACGCTTTAGAATCAACACGATTATCAACTGCATAAACTAAAACATTAGACAATAGTAAATTAATGTCCCCATTACCTTGAGTTGCATAAAACACATCTACCCTTGCGTGTGGTTTAATTAATCCAGCTACTCCACTTGTATTGCTAACCGAAACAGTAACTAATCTTTCACCAATTGCTAAAAGCCGTGAAATTTTTATATTGGTTTTAACAATATCAGTTTTTAAAATTAACTTATTTCTTGCTATATACCGCCCCACAGATTTGCCTCTATATGCAGAAATCTCATCCATTTTAATCATATCATTAATATAAAAACTCACTGGTATCTTGCGTGCCTTAAAAATGTCTAAACTAATTTTAGTGCCACTGGATAAAGGTCGTTTAGCTACAGCAATTTCTATTAAATCCATACCTTTAGTAACTGCTTTACGTTGATTTTGTATATAAGAACGCATTGCAAAAACTGCTATTAAACCAAGAACTACAGAAAATATTAAAGCTATTGTTTGGCGCATGTTTTCTCCATTAGATTTTAAATTATTTTAACATAGATAACTATGAATGATAATTACTTTTATTTAACTTACTTAATAATGTTATCAGGGTGTGAGCTTTTGTGCTTGATAAGCTTACAAAACACGAGACTTTATGTTTTGTATAAATGTAAAAATTATTTTTTTTGACACTTAATTTTTGCCAACCGTTTTTTATAAAAATTTTATCTAAAGACACACTAGCTTCATTGATAGATAATAAAGTTTTATACATCGTCATCTTGCCATTTTTGCTTGGTGACAAGCTATATTGTACATTCCAATCTTTAGGCATATCAGGTACAACCGATACTGTGGAATTTAAATTTTGTTTGTCATCTTTTAACAAATCAAAGCGATATACAAAGAATAAAACACTAACAATTAAAAGTATAATTATTTGCAAAACTTTAATTATCATCGGGGATAGTTCCATTAGTTACTGTAAAATCTATACCAGAAGATTGGTACTTAACTGCTAAATTTTTATTTTTTTGGGGAAACTTAAATTTTGAATATATCAACATATTAGTTTCTGTCGATACTGACCACTCATCTAATATCGCAAGACTATATTGTAACAACGAAATATTCTCACCATTATAATTAATATTATCATATACTTTAGTACCTAATTGTTGTGCATCGACATCACTTAAATCTGTATTTGGGTTATATACACCTCTGTCTAAATTCAATGGCACTAACGACAAATTATTTATAATTAAATTACCTAAATCGTAATCAAAATTAACTTCTGTTTTTTCTTCTTGAAACCAACCGTCTACAACAGCTGCAATTTTTGAGACTTCTTCTACTAAGCCATTATTTAAAATATAATCTCCGTATGCAGACGTTTTGATATCAACAACGTATTGCACCTTACCGCCTTGTAAAACATAATGCCCCGTAGCATTAAAAGCCCCATCTACCAAAGAATCAAACACGTCATAAGGATCGTCTGGATTGTCACTTGAGTTATCTGAATCTACATCACTATATGTACCTGCTTGATATTGAGCTATAAAGTTTTGCCAAGTTGTTGCATTATAATCCCCTTGATGATACAAACCGTCAATTACTAAAGAATCTGGATTTATAACTTCTTCCTTAACTATAAGATTTGCTGAGTTAATAGACGGACTAACATCAAAGACTTGCAAGTAATTATCTGGCATATCCTCTTTACCTTGAGAACCTGGCAATTGTATACCAATAGAGGCTATTCGCACCATATCTACCTTGACTAAACTTATGCCACCAAAAAACATCAACGCTTGTATTACCGTCAAAAAAATTGGCAACATTATAGAAAACTCTACAATTGCACTTCCCTTACTATAAGATTTAATGGTGGAGAACATCTTTTAGTTTATCTCCAGACAAATCAAAAGTTTTATTAGAATATGGCGAGTGCATACTATTTAATCGAGTACCAACATTGTTGCCCGTTCCTGAATAACTTTGACGCCATCCTGTATGTGCTATAGCTCTAAACAAAAAATTTAATCCGCTATCTATTTGAAACTCACCATCAATTTCACCAGTTTGATTGTCTATTATTTGCACCGTAGAAGTGTTGGCGTCTATATCAACAGAACGCACCATCAAACGCACAGGATATAATACAGCACGCCACAACGGTTGATATAAATTTTCATCGCTAGATTCTATCCAAGTATCCCTGTCTTGTGCTGTATCAAAGCGATACCTAAAATCGCCTATAGAATTGTCATAAAATCCTACCCTAGACGATGATATGGCAAAATATCCTCCATCGGGTGAAGACAACTGCCCAAACACATCTTTTTCACCCTGCTCTGCCGACCAAGTAGCCACTGTAATGCCAAACTTAAACAACTCTGCAGTAACTTTTAAAGGCCGATTATTTATAGAAATATAACTGTTTTGTCCATCATCAACAAAAGGAATGGTGGTTAATTCCATACCAGATAATCGCTGTTTTTCCTCTTGAGTAAGTACAAATTTAGGACTTAATAAATTGGAGTTAATAACCTGCTCGGGTGATGTTTGCATATAAAATTTATCGTTTGGCCAATTAAAATTATCATTAGAGTCATAATTCATCCCACAATTTGGGCATTTACTTGTTTCAGCGGCCTCTTCCGCAGCGTTCATATCTTTTTTAGAAAATTGCGGATGCTGATTGCCACTATCCCTGTATTTACATTCAAACCTTAAAAAATACCTATCTTGTCCAGTTCCTTGGACATCGGAATATTTTTCTCTTTGACCTGTTAATGGATTAAACCAGCGAGCCTTCCATTGTGGGTTATTTTTTATATCTAATTGTAAATCCGGAAAAGTTTTTAATAATTCTTCCTCATCTCCATAGGCAATCCATTTAGGTAAAACACTTTTGCCATTATGCTGTGTAATTAAATGTCGATAAGCAAAACGAGTATTATCAACACTCAAATAAGCTTGGGACTTTTGCCATTCATACTCCCATTCGCCATCGTTAATTTTAGTTAATCTATGACGTGTTCTATCACGCCCATCACGACTGTCATAACCTGCACGCCCTGTCAAATACCAACGTCCATCAGCATTGTTAGTTCGTAGACCATTTATAGATGCATAATCTAAATAAACCTGCACCCAACCAACGGGAAAATGTATATCCATACGAAATGGACTAAACCAAAATGTCAATCTTCCAACAACCAGCCTATTGTTATACACTGTCATATCACCTATATGCAATGGCATATTATTAGTAATATTTATATCAGCACCGCCTATATTTGTACCTGTTTTATTTTGATGAAAAACCCCGTTAACCCATATACCATCGTCAGAAAATTTAATTAACGTAACTACACCACTATTATCTGTGATACGCATAGTGCCATCATCTAAATATTCTACCTTACCACTTCCGCCTATAATAGTATTTGGATACTTAATAGTGGCGGAGCTTGCACCGTCATTAACATCTATATGATATAAATCGTCACCATTTTGAGGCTCATTATGACCAATAGGCAAATCAGGAGCTGTAATCTTAATATTGTCTAAGTTTTGACCACCCTGTTGTGCTGTAATATCCCAACTACTACGCCCATCAACAGTTTTTTTTATACTGCCGTTTTCTTTATACACCTTGGCAGTTACTTCAAATGGAGTTGAAGCGGTTTCGACACTTTCTGTAATGATCCATTGATTTAATTCTCCAACGGCTGGATTTCTACTAATTTCCAATTTAAAATAACCGTTGGGATCTGGAAACATATTAAAACCTGGGAAAAAAGCTACCCTATCTGCTCCATTTTTAAGCGCCACATGATGAATTTGCTTATCTACCATAATTGGAGTCATCATTGCAATCCCACGCTCTATACGAGCTAAAGATTTAATAAATTGTTGAGCTCTTGGCAATATGCCAGGTTTATCCGCTGTGCCAACATAATTGGCATATAAATCGATATAGGCATCCTGCGCCGAGGCTCCATTTTTAGAATATCCCAATAAAGGATTATCCATATATCTTGCATCAAACCTACCAGATGTTGTATCCACCCCTAGAATGCCCTCTCCAGTTGTGCTTTGAAATGCAGCAAACATTCCTAATGTTGTCAATTCCTGAGAATATAAAACCAAATTATAATGTGTTAAACTAATACCATTATTAATCCATGCAATTGCACTTAAACTATTTGCCAATACCTCACCACCAGCTAAAGCAGCAGCATCGGCCGCATTTTGTATTTGCATTTTTTTAGATGTACCTAAACCAATATTTAAAACCATAAATACAGCATTAATTAGCATAAAAATTGCAATTGCACCTAATACTAAAGCAGAGCCATTTTGTTTTTTCATAGCTTAGGCACTTTTCTTGTTATGAGTGTGCAACTATCAGTTAATGTAATAGTATTATCATCACCAAATAAATCTTTTTCAAAGACGCCAATTATTGCCAAAGATATATTAGGAAATAACAATTGCATATTATAACTCAACTTGGCTGTTATGGGCTTGTATAAATCTCGCTGATTAGAATCAACGCTATTAATTAAAGCGCTAAATTGACTTGGATTTTCAGGATCTGGATTATCTACACTATAAATATCGACAGTAAGTTGTGTACGCAAAGAAGAAGAATTAATCAAATCCCCCCAACCTGGTAAGCTAATTACACCATAGGCTCTATCATTATAAGCTGGGATGGCAGACATAACCAATAAAGCTGCTTCAGTAGCTTCGGCTGAGGCAGTATCACCATGATAATTAACCCCAGTTGGATAATTTAATTCAACACCTTCATTATCTAAATGTTCGGCACTAATTGCAGCTCTGGCTGCACAAAAAGCGGCATATTTTAAAGTAATACGCGCAGAAATTATCAAGGATAATTGAATAACACCCAACATAACAAATAAAAATAATGGCATTATAATGGTGTATTCCACCAACGCTTGTCCACTTTGATTTCTAAATATTATATTATTTTTTGCTCGCATTAATTATTAAAAAAATATAAAAAAATTGGCAATAATGTTCCCAATGAAATAGCCACACCATACGGGATGGTTAATCCAGTATCGTCCTCGATAGATGCGGAACGAGGTTTTATAATTAATTTTAAAACCCCTCCTAGCCCTTTTAAAATCGAACCTTGCCATATTAATACCAATATGGCCATTACTGCACCTATTAAAGATATGCAAAAAATAATTTCAAATATTTGCCGACCAGCCAAAATAGTTGTTACTGCAACAATTAGTTTAAAATCTCCAGCACCTAACCAACCAAGCCAAACAGGAATACCAAAAATTAAAAAAATAACACACCAACCAAAAATCAAACCTTTAAATGCATATAAATTATCAAATAATAAATATTCCCCCAAGATTAAGCCTAAGCCCAAACCAATAGCAGGGAAAGTCAAATAATTATAAATTTTACGTTGGGTAATATCTGTATAAATTGCTATTAATAAAACACAAACTAACAAGCCATAACGGGCAAATACTAAGACATCCATTTAAGGTACTGGCAAGGCTGCAATAGATAAATTAGCAAATGAATACAGCGTTAAAGATTTGCCAAACAAGCTAAAAACACCTAACATCATACCCACAGAAATAGCAAAAATGATAGCATATTCAACCAAAGCTTGCCCTTGTTGATTGTGCATACAACTATCTAAAATGCACCGTTTTTATCAACGTCAGATGAATTATAAGTAGCGTTTGACTGATTGGTATTAGAACCTGGAGTTAATGTACCGTCTAATTTATCGCCAGAACCAGCAAATAAACCTCTAACCTTGTCACCAAAAAATCCTACGATGGTAATGCTAGCTATAGCAATTAATGCCACAATAATAATATACTCAGTCATTCCTTGACCTTTTTCATTGTTAGTTTCAACTTTATTTTTGTGTATACGCATCTGATTTCCTTTTTATAAAACTGCATAGAGAATAACGCCAACGGGGGTTAAGTCAATACAAAATAAGGGTTTATGTGCTATAAACAAAATATTAAATTTTTATACAATATTTATAAAAAATTAATATTATTTACAATATTAACGCCTTGTAAAACCTTTGTATCAAACAACTTAAAAAATATTTTAAATAACACTAAAGTACCAATTAAAGAATGTCGATACTAATATTGGAGACATTATATTTTATGAATGCTGATATAACTTTGCCAACATCAGCTATTACAGCTGCCACCAAAAGACTAGATGTCAATGCAAAGAATATTGCCTACAAACCATCTAGTGGATACAATGCTCAAAATGTACAATTAGCGACTCTAGAAGAAAAAAATAAACAAACTATCCGCAATGCATTTGATCAGCCAAAATCAAAAGACTTAAAACAAACAGGCAAAACACTTGATATATCCATAGATGGCAAAGGAGCGCTACCCCTTTTAACACCTAATGGTAAGGTAAAATTTGCCCGTAGCGCCAGCTTTCACCAAAACGAAGATGGGCAACTAATCGACAAGTACGGCAACCAACTAATTATTGATCAAATTGCAGAAAGAGCAGAAATAGGACATGGCGCATCAGACATAAACATAACCAAAGATGGTATCATACGCGGGCTTAATCATCGCAATGAAGACGTTGTACTTGGTCAATTACAAGCTGCCATCCCTAACGACAATGGAGGCTTTAAATACGCTAACCCCGACACTAACGGCACAGGCTCAATAGTAAGCGGAGCTTTAGAAGCAAACAATACAGATATCACTTACGAAATGGTAGAGCAAATAGATGCCTCAGCTAATTTAAAAATAGGCGTTAAAACCGTACAATCTAAAAACGAAATGATTGGCACTATAATAGACCTAGTTGCTTAAAGCCAGACTACCATAAAGCAACATACTTAAAACTAACTTAAGCACGAACAAACGGATTGGTAGATTTTTCAAACTTTACAGTAGTTTTTGCACCATGCCCTGAATACAAGACTGTCTCATCAGCCAATAAATACAATTTATTGGCAATACCATCAAGCAACTGTTGATGATTACCCCCTGGCAAATCAGTACGACCTATTGAATTTCTAAAAATAACATCACCCACAAAAGCAACCTTTTCAGACTCTACACAATAAACTACAGACCCTTCAGAATGACCGGGTATATGCAATACTTTGATAACATTATTAATAATCTCAAGATCTTCACCATCTTTAACATATTCATCTATTTTTGCAGATACCAACTTTAATCCTGGCATAGAATAATTGCTTTGCACCTGAGGAGTTTCAATAAATCTCTTGCTGTTTTCATGAGCATACACCTTAACACCTGAGCTTTGCATTAAAGCCAAATCCCCTAAATGATCCCAATGTCCATGAGTCATCAATACAGCTACAAGTGTGGCGTTATATTGCTTAAGCTGTTTTTGAGCAGCTTCAAAACTGCCAAATGGAGCATCTACAATAAGTGCTTTGTTATCTTCTATCAGTAAATATGTATTATTTTCTAACGGGCCACAAACCATTTCAACTATACGCATAGCAATCCTTTATGCCTGACGGCGTTTTTTTAATATATTTTTCATGTAAAATTCACCAGCCTTATAACTAGAACGAACCAATGGCCCCGCAGCTACATAGGTAAAACCCAAAGCCAACGCCTCTTGCTCCCAAGCTTTAAACTTATCGGGATGCACATATTCTAAGACTGGCAAATGTTTTTTTGAAGGTTGCAAATATTGCCCCAAGGTTACAACATCACAACCTACTGAACGCAAATCCTTAAAACTTTGGGTGATTTCGGTATCGGTTTCGCCAATACCAATCATAATACTACTTTTGGTTAAAATTTTTATATCGTTTTTTTCTGACAAATCTTTGTAATACTGCAAAACTTTTAAACTTTGTCGATAACTAGCCCTGCGATCTCTGGCTTGCGACTGCAACCTTTCAACAGTTTCGATATTATGAGCAGCCACATCGACACCAGAGTTTATCAAAACCTCTGCCAACTTCTTATCACCCCTCCAATCTGGCGTTAAAGTCTCTACCAAAATATTGGGATTATACTGTTTGATAAACTTAACAGTTTTAGCAAAATGTCCAGCCCCTTGATCCAAAATATCATCGCGATCCACAGAAGTCAGCACAACATACTTTAAACGCATATCCTTAACTGATTTTGCAATATTTTCAGGTTCTTCAACATCTACTACACCCTTTGGATTGCCAGTTTTAACATCACAAAACTTACAAGCCCTTGTACACGTATCGCCCAAAATCATAAAAGTTGCCGTGCCTGCAGCCCAGCACTCATGTTGATTAGGGCAAGACGCCTCTTGACAAACAGTAAAAGTAGAACGATATTTGGCTATTTTTGCCACCTCGTTATAGTTTTCATTAGTTGTCAACCTAACTTTAATCCAATCTGGCTTTGGCAAATATTTTGATTTTTCTTTTTTACAATTCATAAACAATCTTTAACAATAAAAACTTCTGGCAACTACTATTACAGTTATCACAGAAGTAAACTTAAATTTACAATAATTTTATACCCTAAATAAAAAAGGTAAAACTATTAAAACTGCACCGATACTACCCAATACAGTATTGCTTACATCTACATACGGAAGCAATAAAAGACCTACACCAGCTACAAACGCAACACCTTTTCTTTGTTTTTTGCCGTATGTGATATACCCCATACTGATAGAGCCAAATAAAATCATCAATATTAAATACGTTGAATTCATACCTATTAGTTTAACTGTATTTTAATTATATACACATAAAAATTACAAAATCATACAAGTAATTATGCCTTTTTTAAAATTACATAAACAATGCAATATAAAATCGTAGATAAATAGGCATCTATACATATCATCTTTGATAAGATGATACAACTTATATATAATTAAGCACTAACACATTTAACAAGGAACTATATGAGCGATTACAACATAGACAAATTAATGCAAACAAGTGGCGTTACCTTTGGCACTTCTGGAGCCAGAGGACTAGCAACAGCAATGACCGATAAAATTTGCTACTGCTACACCAAAGCATTTATACAACACTTAGAAAACTTACAAAACATTGAAAAAAACTCGCAAATTGCTTTTGCTGGAGATCTAAGACCTTCTACCCCACGTATTTGTACCGCTGTATCTCAAGCTATACAAGATTGCGGATACACCCCTATTTATTGCGGCAGCATACCATCTCCTGCTATAGCCTATTATGGACTAACCAATAAAATACCATCTATCATGGTAACTGGCAGTCATATCCCAGACGATCGTAACGGCATTAAATACAATTCGCCCAATGGTGAGATTATGAAATCAGATGAAATAGGTATTAAACAACAAAACGTTAATTGCGATGCAAATCTATTTGATGAGTCTGGAATGTTTATACAAACTATTTCATTACCAGCAATACAAACAGAGGCGGAAGATGCATACATAAAACGTTATACCGACTTTTTTGACAAAGATACTCTAAGCGGGTTAATGATTGGACTATACCAACATAGCTGTGTTGGGCGTGACACCTTAAACAAAATATACACTGCCTTAGGCGCAGTAGTTACTAATCTAGGTAGAAGCGATACATTTATCCCCGTAGATACAGAAGCAATACGCCCTGCCGATATACAATTAGCCAAAGAATGGGCAAGCTCTGGAGATTATGATAGTATTTTATCTGCCGACGGGGACTGCGATAGACCTCTAATTTCAGACGAAACAGGACAATGGCTAAGAGGTGATGTAGCTGGTATATTATGCGCCCAACATCTAGGTGCCGATGCAGTAATAACCCCTGTCAGCTGTAATTCTGCCATAGAATTATGCCAATCTTTTAACAAAGTTATACGCACAAAAATAGGTAGTCCTTACGTTATTGACGCCATGAATCAAGCCAGTGACGAAGGATACTCAATGGTAGTGGGCTATGAAGCAAACGGCGGTTTTTTAACAAACACTCCTATGGATTATAAAGGCGGAGAACTAAGCGCATTACCAACTAGAGACGCTGTAATATTACACATTGCCATACTGGCAGAAAGTAAAAATAAAGCTTGTCAAATTTCAGACCTTGTCAAAGCTCTACCAAATAGATACACAGCATCCAACAGGCTTAAAGAGTTTCCTATAGAAAAATCAAAATTAAAAATTGCGTCATTTAACTCTGGCAACTTTGAGCAAGATGCCAAAACTTTTGAAACAGAATTTGGAGATTTGTGTGGCAAAGTAAAATCTATTGATTATACAGACGGTGTAAGAGCCACTTTTGACAATGGTGAGATAATACACCTTAGACCATCTGGCAACGCCCCAGAACTACGTTGTTACAACGAAGCCTCTGATGCAATCAGAGTGATAGAATTAAACAATCTTTGCATAGAACGTATGGAAAACTGGAGAAACTAAAATGTATAACATACCAATAAGACCCAGACGTAATAGACGCAACCCTGCCATGCGCTCACTAATGCGCGAACACTATTTAAGCGCCGGCGATCTAATCGCCCCACTTTTTGTAATAGATGGTCAAAATAAATCTCAAGCAATTAACGCAATGCCAAAACAAAACCGTTTAAGTATCGATTTAATTGTTAAAAAATGCCAAGACTTATTTCAACTTGGCATTGGAGCGGTGGCGTTATTTCCAGCGCTGGACAATAGCATCAAAGATTCTGTAGCATCTGAATCCATAAACCCAGACGGGCTATTACCAAATTGCGTTAAGGCAATTAAAACGGCCCTTCCAGATATGCTAGTTATAACTGACGTGGCAATGGATCCTTACAGTAGCGATGGGCATGATGGCTACGTACAGAATGGACAAATAATAAATGATGATACACTGACAATTTTAGCCCAAATGGCAGTTGCACAAGCCAGAGCTGGCGCGGACATAGTTGCTCCTTCAGATATGATGGACGGACGCATCGGCGTAATTAGAAAAGCCTTAGACGAGGCTGGCTTTAGTGATGTTGGTATTATTTCTTATGCTGCCAAATATGCTAGTGCGTTTTATGGACCCTTTCGCGAAGCTTTAGATTCTACCCCTAGTTTTGGCGACAAAAAAACTTACCAAATGGATCCAGCTAACAGCATAGAAGCATTGCGCGAAGTACAATTAGACATTCAAGAAGGCGCAGATATTATAATGGTAAAACCTGGACTGCCATATTTGGATATAATAAAAAGTGTTAAAAACACTATCACATTGCCAGTATGTGCATATCAAGTAAGCGGAGAATACAGTATGATTAAAGCCGCCGCTATGCAAAACTGGGTAGACGAAGACAAATTAATATTAGAATCCCTAATATGTTTTAAACGTGCCGGTGCCGATATGATTTTTACATATTATGCCGAAGACGCTGCTAAATTATTAAAATCTACAAATTAAACATTAAAAAAGGGTGCATCTTTTTAAAGATACACCCTTATATATTTAAGTCTTGCAAGCAAGACGAACCTTTGGTGGAGGATAGCGGGCTCGAACCGCTGACCTCCACACTGCCAGTGTGGCGCTCTCCCAGCTGAGCTAATCCCCCAAAGGAAACAAGATTATATTAAGCTATTTTTTTTGGTCAACTATTTTTTAGATACATTTTCTGATTTTACGGCAACTTAATTAATAGTTCCTTCACGGTTATATTCATAAGTTGCGATACTGACTTTAAATCTTGATATTCATAAATCGAATTTACATTCTTATTGTTATAATAAGAATGTTTAATTTTAATTTTATGCCCTTCAAATTCAATTGATTGATAACGCCTTTGCAAAACACTTCGTTGCATAGCACTACGACGAATACCGATAGTAGTAGTTGATTTAAATAAAATTTCTTCACAAATAGACAGCTTTGAATCTGGAATAATTACATTCAAAACAAATGCCGGCCTTGATTTTTTAACAATCACCGATTGCACATAAACATCTAATGCTCCCACACCGTACAATCTATCAAAAACATCCTCAAAAAGTTGAGGATTCATATCATCAATTGTGCACTCTATTTTTTGTATTGGTTGAGTTTCCTCTATTTCCTGAGCCACAATTAAACGCAATACATTGGCACGACCTTTTAAAATACGAGTACCACAACCGTAACCAATTTTAGCAAACGACGTAGTAGCCATTTCATTGCTAAATTCATTGGCTAAGACAGCTACAATAGCAGCTCCTGTTGGCGTACTCATCTCTTTACCTGTATCGACACGTTTAGTTGGCAAACCTGTTATAATTTCTAAAGTGGCTGGCACTGGCACCGCCATATTTCCGTGCGCACAATGCACATGACCGCTACCTAAAAGAAATGGAGAAGCCACTATTTTTTTTGGATTTAAATAATCTATTGCCAAACACGCCCCAACTACATCAGCTATTGCATCTAATGCGCCAACTTCATGAAAATGAATCTTATTAACAGTAGTGCCATGTACTTTTGCCTCGGCTTTGGCTATTAATTTAAAAATAGCCAAGGCATTTTTAGTAACTGATTTAGACAAATTTGCATCTACAATAATTTTAGTAATATCTGATAAATTACGGTGTATATGCTGATGCGTATGACTGTGATGATGATGCTCATCGGCTTTTTTTGTTTTACCACCAGAGGTATCTTCAACGATAAAAAGCTTACCTGCAATACCACCATTAACCATTTTTTTAGAACGGATTTTTAACCCTGGCACATTAAGCTTATCTATACCCTCCTTAATAATTTTAATAGGAACACCCAAATCTATACACGCTCCTACAAACATATCTCCGGCCACACCTGAGCACATATCAATATACAGCATTATTTCTCCAAAAAAAAAGCAGTATCACTATTAATGATACTGCCAATATATGGTACCCTGAGCAGGACTTGAACCTGCGACCACCGGATTAGAAATCCGGTGCTCTATCCAGCTGAGCTATCAGGGCTTATTTTGAAAATGTATTGTGCATAAATTTATAATTTAATCAAGTTTGAAACGCTTAAATTTAATAATATTTTCATCACTATCACTAATAATTGTATATTGATAATATATATTATATTTTACAATAATTACAACAAAATTACACCAAGTAAACATCGCTTACACATCCCTTACTAAAAAATTTAAATTCTATAGAATTTACGCATATTTCAAATTGGCACGCTTTTAGCTTATAAACCAAAACACACATGACCCCTCCCTGGGAAGTAGAAAACGCACGTTTTTTGCTTCCCCTTTTTTTTGTCTGTAAAATTTTAAACCCTTCATAAAAACACTGTTTTTTTGACACCTCTCTTTGTATACTGCCTATATGACAAGTATAACAAAATTACCTATTAATCAATTAAATGGTGTCGGCCCAAAAAAACTAGCAAAACTACAAGCCTTACAAATACATACTGTTGCAGATATACTAAATTTAAAACCCAACAGATACGAAAACCGATCACAACTAACCCATATAGCTGATGCTCCAATAGGAAAATTAATCAGCGTTAAAGGCATAGTTAAAAGTATCCGCGTAATAAAAGGACGCAATTGGAAAAAAAGACTAGAAATAACTATAGAAGACACTACCTCATCTATTAAAGGCGTATGGTTTAACCAACCCTACCTAAAAGAACAATTTAAACGTGGGCAAACAATAATTTTTAGTGGCAAAATATCCAATTACAAAGGTTTGCAAATTTCTTCGCCAGATTTTGAAATAATAGATACAGAGGCTGACAACATGCCCAACCGTTACGCCTCAACTGGGCGTGTTGTCGCAATTTATCCGCTATGCCAAGGGCTTAACCAAAACTTTTTACGCAAACTAGCTGATCAAGCCCTAACAAAATTTTCTACATCAATTAAAACGATTTTAACTCAAGATATACACACACCTTCCTCCATAAATAATCGTTTAACAGCCATAGAAAATTTACATTTCCCAAAAACGATAGACGAAGCAGAAAACGCCCGCCTATACCTAGCTTTTGAAGAATTTTTTTTATTTCAAATAGCAATACTTACACAAAAACAAAAAAACAAAAAACAAAATAGTAACGCATTTATATGCAACCAAAAAATAGATGCCAGAATCAAAAGACTGTTTACATTTTCATTTACTGATGCCCAAAACCGCGTCATTGAAGAAATCAAACAAGATATGCTTAAACCAAAACCAATGATAAGACTTGTACAAGGCGATGTCGGCAGCGGTAAAACTGCCGTGGCCATTTATACTATGTTAGTAGCAGTCGCCAATAAATCACAAGCCTGTATAATGGCTCCAACTGAAATCCTTGCCAAACAACACGAGCAAACAATAAAAACACTTTTAAAGCATAGCTCCGTTAAAACAGTTTTGATTGTAGGCTCTCTGACCACCAAAGAAAAAACAAAAGCACTTCAACAAATTGCATCTGGCGAAGCCAACATCATCATAGGCACCCATGCCCTAGTACAAGAAAAAGTCACTTTTGACAATTTAGGATTAGCCGTCATTGACGAACAGCATAAATTTGGAGTACTACAACGCAATACCCTAGTAACAAAAGGAAAGCACACCAAATTACTTTTAATGTCCGCTACACCAATCCCTAGAAGTATGGCCTTAACTATATATGGAGATTTAGATATAAGCATTATCGACCAGCTACCCCCTGGACGCAAAAACATAATAACCAAACAAATACCCAAACAATCACGCCATAAAGCATACCAATTTATCCGCACTAAATTACAGGAAGGACAACAAGCATATTGCGTGTACCCTCTTGTAGAAGAATCAGAAAAACTTGATTTAAAATCGGCTACCGAAATGGCCAACCTATTTGCCACTGAGATTTTTCCAGAATTTACAATAGCCTTATTACACGGCAAATTAGACGGAGCAACTAAAAATCGCATTATGCAGTCTTTTAATGATGGCAAAATACAAATATTAGTATCCACAGTAGTCATTGAAGTTGGCGTCAATGTACCAAATGCCAATATAATGCTAATAGAAGAAGCCCAACGCTTTGGCTTGGCTCAAATACACCAACTTCGCGGACGTATAGGACGCGGAAGCCAAGAAGCCCACTGCCTACTGATGGCAGGCGAAACCTCCCAAAGCACACGCAAACGTCTTGCCGTATTAACCTCAACAAACGATGGATTTAAAATATCAGAAGCCGATTTACAAATTAGAGGTCCCGGAGAATTTATGGGCACAAAACAGCATGGTATACCTACCTTTAACTACGGCGACGTTTTAAGCGACTTTACATTAATGAGCGATGCTAGATTGCAAGCTCAAATACTTTTATCGGCAGACGCTGAGTTGATTAATTATAAAAAAATTAAAATTGCCAGTCAAAAATACCAAGATTTAATTATAGGCGCTTAACCATAACATATTGATAATCAAAGATACCACTATCAAATAAAATTATTGATAAATGATTAAGCCTATTTACATAAATATTTGTACATCTTAGAATACACAATCACTATCTTATAAGGAAACAATATGACATCAACAATAACAATATCAGACAACTTTACAATGGGTGGCGGCGCTCCATTAGCCCTTATTGCAGGACCTTGCGTAATAGAATCTGAACAACAAAGCCTAGAAACTGCTGGAGCTATCAAAGAAATTACTTCAAAATTAGGTATTAATTTTATTTTTAAAAGCTCTTTTGACAAAGCCAATCGCACAAGTGTAGACAGCTTTAGAGGCCCCGGTATGGATGAGGGGCTTAGAATATTATCCAAAGTTAAACAAAAGTTAAATATACCAATTATTAGCGACGTACATACACCAGAACAATGTCAACGTGCTGGCGAGGTATTAGATATGTTACAAATACCTGCGTTTTTATGCCGTCAAACCGATTTATTAGTAGCGGCGGCTAAAACAGGTAAAGTAGTCAATGTTAAAAAAGGTCAATTTGCTGCTGCAGGTGATATGCAACACGCCATTGGCAAAATAAAATCAACTGGCAACTACAACATCGCCCTAACCGAAAGAGGTAATTCTTTTGGCTATAACAATTTAGTTGTAGATATGACATCCCTAGCACAAATGCGCGCATTGGGAGTGCCAGTTGTATTTGATGCTACTCACAGCACTCAATTACCAGGAGCAGGCGGTACATTTTCAGGCGGTAGACGTGAAATGATACCTTTTTTAGCTCGTGCTGCAGTAGCAACCGGCATAGATGGACTTTTTATGGAAGTACACCCAAAACCAGAAGATGCCCTATGCGATGCAACTAATCAATTTAGACTAAACAAACTTGAAGAATTATTAAAAACTCTTATGGAACTTGATAAAATAACTAAAAAAATATTATAAGCCGTATTGGCAAGCGTCAACTATGACGTTTGCCAATAACCATACCTTTAAAATAAGATTTATAGACTATAAAATATTCCGATCATCATCGACAAATAAAATTTTATTTTGCATAATTTATTGTCTTTACGCTACACCAACTAAATTACCTAATTTGGCAACTAGCGATTTCATTTCTTCAGATTGACCACCTAATTCTTCTGCCGCAGCAGCACCCTCTTCAGAGCTAGCTGCATTCGCTTGTGTAATAGAGCTTAATTTTGTAACCGCGTTAGTAACCTGATTGACACCAATCACCTGTTCCTCGCCTGCTATACTAACATCAACGCTCAATTCACTTACCTTTTGAGAACTGATAGCTATTTCATTTAACACCTCGGCTACATGACGACTAAGACCAACACCACGTTTGGTATGAGTAACAGATTGCTCAATTAAAAAATTAGTATTTCTAGCTGCCTCTGCCGATCTTTGAGCCAACTCACGAACTTCCTCAGCAACCACAGCAAAACCCTTGCCTGCATCACCTGCACGAGCAGCTTCTACAGCAGCGTTTAAAGCTAATAAATTAGTTTGAAATGCAATTTCTTCTATGGTTTTTACAATACCAACTGTTTGTTTTGCTGATTCTTCAATATCTTTTACAGCACTTAACATATCCTGCATTACAACAGCACCTTTATTTGCACTAGATTTGGCATCTGCAGATAAATTTTTTGTTGATAGTAAATTGCCTATATTTTGTTAAGACTTTGCTTTTACATCCTCTAAAGAAAGTAAAACTTCCTGAAAACTAGCCGCCTGTGTATTTGCCCCCTCAGCCAAAACCTGACTCGATTGAGCCACCTGCGCAGACGCCTCAGCCACCTGTTGTGCACCCTCACTTAAGTGTGCTGTAGTATTTTTTAATATACAAACCAAAGGATAAACTACTAAAAACCAAGCTAAAACTATCACAATTAAAACCAAGACTCCTGAAATCAAAGAAACAGTTTTTAATAAATTAATTTTTCTAGACGATTCTGCCTCAAACATTTTTACTGCTTTATTCATTTCTTTAAGCAAATGGATGTTTTTATCTCTAACAAAAACAAAAGCCTTTTTATTATTATTTTTAACTATTTTTAAACAATTCTTTTTAAACGGCAACCAAAGGCTTTTGACATATAATAATTGTTTCTTTATTTTTTTGTCTTATAAAACTGGCAAACCCATTTTTTTATCACCATGAACAAGCCCCGTTAAAGTTTTTTCAAATAAAGCCATAGTCTTTAACAAAGCTCCTCTTGTATTAGAGCCTGCACTTAACAAAAAAACCTCTTTACTCATTTTTTGGGTTAACATTCTTTGTTTGCCAGCTAAATTAATAACTGTACCATCTGCCTTATTTTTATCTATCAACCTAAAGGTTACTATCGCTGAAATTATATTTAAAATAAAAAACACACTTAATACTACAGCTAATTTTGACTGAGCTGTCTTCATTCTTACTCCAGTTAAACAATCCGCTTGACCTATTTTTACACAACCTATTTTATGTAATATCTTTTTTCAATATAGACTCAATAAGGATAAAAGCAAACAAAAATAACTTTCCCGAAATCATCAAAATCTCGAACTTTTATTAAGCATCTTTACTCTTGCACGCTTTGATAGTAAACTAAAAAAATTACAAATTTTTATTATTATCGTGGAGATAAAATGCAAAGAGTGTTAGTTGTTGATGATGAATTTTCAAGCCGTTTAATTATGCAAAAACTTTTGGGTGCATACGCACAAGTACATACTGCCTCTAATAGCGAAGAAGCAATGCAAGCTTGCAAATCAGCTATCGAAGCTAATGAATATTACGATTTAATATGCCTAGACATCCAAATGCCCGGTGTAAATGGTAATGAATTACTTAAGCATATCCGTCAATTAGAAATAGACTCTAACATTGAAGCCGGCAAAGAAACAAAAATCATTATGACTACTGCTACAAATGACAGTAACATCATTATGAAAACATTTAGAGACCAAAGTGATGCATATTTAATTAAACCTATTACAAAACCCATGCTTGAAGAAAAACTAACCGCCTTAAAATTGATTTAATACTTGACTGATAATATTTAAAAATAAAGAACTCCTTCTTAGCTGTTTTATATTCTTAAATATGTACTATTCTTAGCACCGCAAGATGTGGTATGTCTTTCCTGCCTGTGTCAAAAACGAAAGTTTTTTAGCATTTCTGTGATGTGTTATCTCTGTTTGGATAGTTTTGTTTATTTCTACAACTTTAACTTTCTTTGGCATATTTTTAATAATGCACTCTAAACCATTTGCTGAATAAATTTTAGTATTTGCCAATTTATTATTCGCCCACTCTATATCAATGGTAAATCCACCCCGTGCTCGTAATCCTTTAACCATTCCGTCAGGCCAAGCTTTGGGTAGAGCAGGTAACAGATCTAATTCGCCATGATAGCTTTGAAGTAACATTTCAATCACTGCCGCAGTTCCGCCCAAATTTCCATCAATTTGAAATATGCGTGGTGGATGAAGATCTAAAAGAGTATCTGTACTAAAATCGCTAATTAAATGACATAAATGTTTCCAAGCATTATCAGAATCCTTAAATTTTGCAAAGAGACACGATACCCATGATCTACTCCAACCTGTATGACCACCACCTGTTTCCAGACGCAACTCTAGGGAACGTTTTGCAGCCTTCCACAACTCAGGTGTTGTATCTGGTTCAATAGCATCGCCTGGATACACCCCAATGAGATGAGAGAGATGTCGATGTGATGGTTCTGCTTCCTCAAAATCTTCATTCCACTCTTGCAACTGACCTTTAAAACCAATTTTTATCTCTGGGAGTTTATCCAATATTTTTTGCCAAATGTGCAGTTTATCGTAATCTATATCAAGTATTTTTGCAGAATTAATTGCATAATTCATAGCATCTTTTGCCAACTGAACATCCATCGTTGCCGACATACAAATAGTGCTTGGCATATCCCCACCACCTTTAAAACGGTTTTCAGGAGATTGTGACGGGACAATCTGCAAAACACCATTACTATCTTCAATGATATACGATTCATAAAAGGCCGCCACCTCTTTAAAAAAAGGATAGGCACGCATACGCAAAAACTCTTTATCTAAACCAAATTCATAATGCCACCACACCCCCCTCAAATCTGTGTTTTATCCCCACACAACATACAATTTATAAGTAAATTCCCTATTTTAGGGATACTTAATCACTACATATTTTTAAAATAACATAAATAAAGCACATAGAAGATACATAACTTTTTACATAACCTAAAAGTTATGTATATAATTAACTCTATTTACACTATAATTATCAAGAATTATATCATAATCAGTAGGTAATCTATGGTACGAAAGAATCCCTTAAAACCAACCAAATATTAAAGAGC
>JAMOSO010000053.1 GCA_027063065.1 Planctomycetota bacterium
ATTATCTCAGTGAATAAATATCTTGTTTTTTATCTGTAGTTAAAGCAAATATTAGAGAGCTATTAAGATTGGTTTAGAAATTTTAAATTTATCTGTTAAGTTTTAGAGATATTTATCATTAACTTCATTACCACATTTTTAAAATGTAAATTTTAAAAAATTAATTTGTTGTTTTATAATGATAATGGTGGGCGATACAGGACTCGAACCTGTGACCCCCTGCTTGTAAGGCAGGTGCTCTAGCCAACTGAGCTAATCGCCCTCTTTGAGAGAAGTAAAGATTTTAACAAAAACTTAACTTCAGTCAAGAGATTTTAAAACTTTTTTTAAAGTTTTAAAATAATCTTAAAAATGGTGGGCGTTACTGGACTTGAACCAGTGACCCCCAGCATGTCGAGCTGGTGCTCTAGCCAACTGAGCTAAACGCCCATTTTTAAGAGGTTGGAATTATAAAACATACTCACTTGCTTTCAAGCTTTAATTTAATTTTTTTGAGTATTGAAAAATAGTATGATTATGAGAAAATAACCAAGTATGATTATATTAACACCAGCAAAATTAAACTTATATTTAAAAATTTTAAATAAACGTCCAGATGGATTTCATGAATTAGAAACATTAATGACGTGCATTGATATATATGACAAACTTGAATTAAATCCTATTAAAAAAAATATTAAATTTATAACTAACAAGCCATTTGGTGATGCCTGTAATGATTTATGTTATAAAGCAGCCGATTTATTTTTTAGACATCATAATAACACTTGCGGTATAGAAATACATTTAACAAAAAATATACCAGATGGTGCTGGACTTGGAGGTGGTTCAAGCGATGCTGCAGCGATATTGATAGGTATGCAAAAAATCTTTGGCAAGCCTACTATACCTATAGAAAACATAGCTGCTAAACTTGGCTCGGATGTTAATTTTTTTATTGATGGTTTAACGGCTTGGTGTGACGGAAGAGGTGAAAAAATAAACACCATTACAGATGCTCCAGCTTTATTTGCTGTGGTTATTTTTCCTAAAATACATACTCCTACACCCGCCGTATTTAAACAATTTGCCTTGACACAAAGAGCTCATAAAGTTAGATTAAATGATAGTCAACGTAGTATTTTTTTTGCTAAACCGACTTTTTCAAACGATTTAGAACAGGCAGCATGTGAGTATAATAATGAATTAAAATCGTGCCGAGAAAGACTTAAAAACTTAATTCCAAATAATCAAATTATGCTCACAGGTTCAGGTTCTGCATTTTTTATTATATGCAAAAGCAAAAAGGAGGCTCAAAATATTAAAGCTAAAATTAACATGGAAAAATGGAAGTGGCCAACTTTCCTAGTTGAAACAAACAAACAAATGATATTCAAGAATAAGACAAGACAAGGAGTTTGTGAATGAACATCACAGAAGTAAGAATTAAAGCAATGAATGCCAAAAATGAAAAATTAAAAGCATTTGCAAGTATCACTATTGAAGACGATTTTGTGGTAAGAGATTTAAAAGTTATTGTGGGTTCACGTGGCTTATTTGTAGCTATGCCAAGTAGAAAACTTTCTGATTACTGTCCAAAATGTCGCAGCAAAAATGCTCTCAGATCAAAATTTTGTAGTGACTGTGGCAATGATTTACGTAAAACTAATTTTGGAAAAGGTAGAAGCATTGAAGACGAAGGTGAACGCTCAAACTTACACGCAGATATTGCTCACCCTGTAAACTCAGAATGTAGAGATTTAATTCAAGATACTGTAGTTAAAGCATACCAATTGACTGTGGCATTTCCTGACAAGCACGGCATTTTCACATCTGAAGAAATTGCTAACACCGATGTGCCAGAAATTACAGATGAAGACCAGTTTAATGAACACGATTGTGAACCAGAACAAACAATTGACAACAATATAGATAAAGTTGAAGATAAAACTTCTGCAGAGACAGATTCTGCCCCAGAAGAGAATATTCAAAAAGCTGTTATAGAACCTTGTGTTATTGAACAAAAACAAGACGAACCTATAAAAACAGAGACTACTTCAGAATCTCCAATAGCTGAACATAAATCAACGGAAGAAAAGCCAAAGAAAAAAAGACGCTTTGGTTTAGGGATATTCTCTTAATATAATTTGGGGCGGATAACTTATCCGCCCTTTTCTATGCAAAACAAACAAAACCGATGGATTATCCATGTCGATATGGATGCTTTTTATGCCTCTGTCGAAGTTTTAGACAACCCATATCTAAAAAACAAGCCAGTAATAGTTGGTGGCACTAGCAACCGCGGAGTTGTATGTGCTGCAAGTTATGCAGCCAGAACATATGGCATACATTCAGCTATGCCTATTATCACTGCAAAACGACTGTGCCCAAATGGGACTTTTTTACCCGTAAGAATGCAACGCTATCAAGAACTAAGCAAACAAGTATTTAATTGTTTTTACCAAATCACACCCCATGTAGAAGGTTTATCTGTTGACGAAGCTTTTTTAGATGTAACTGGTGGTAAATTATTGCATGGTGATTTTGAAACTATAGCTTGGAAAATTAAAAATTTAATAAAAGACAAAACTGGTCTAACAGCATCAGTTGGCTTGGCTCCAAATAAATATTTAGCTAAAATTGCCAGCGATTTAGATAAACCAGATGGTTTTTTTTATATTAAACCAAATAAAATACAAGAGACTATTGACCCGTTACCTGTTAAATGTGTGTGGGGAATAGGTCCTAAAGCCGTAGAAGCTTTAAAGCATTTACAAATCCATTTAATAAAAGATTTAAGAGATACAGATTATAAAATTTTTAAAAAAATTTTTAAAAACAGAGCCCAGCATTTTTATGAATTATCACATGGTATTGATAATCGCAAGGTTGAAAAACAAACCAAAGATAAATCAATTTCAAATGAGCAAACTTTTTCAAGTGATTTAACAGATTTAAAAGATATGAATATTCAAATATTATACTTATCTGAAATGGTTGCTTGGCGTTTACGTCAACAAAATTTAAAAGGCAAAACAATATCTTTAAAAATTAGACTTAGCAATTTGAAAAGGTTATCTAGGCAATTAAGCATAGACAATCCAACTAATTCGACTGCAACAATTTATAATATTTCCAAAGATTTATTAAATACTTGGTTTAAATTACAATACAATCCAAGCGTTAGACTTTTAGGCGTAGAAGTAAGCAACTTTAATAATAACAGTCAATTAAATCTTTTTGAGGCGCAAGCAGATATAAAATCAAATAAGATTGATTCTGTTCTAGACACAATTAAAAAAAAATATGGTATAGACAGTCTTAAACGTGCAAACTTGATTAATATAAAAAGAAATTAAACTGATTTATCTTCAGGATTAATAATTTTATTAGCTTTATCATACAAAGTTTCTAATTCATCTTCGCGAGCTAACTCATCATAAGAGTCAACCATATCAGATTGAACAACTTCTAGCATACTTTTGACAAAATTAATGTGCTCTTGACGATTCAAATCCATAACATCAAAATTGATAGCTGCAACCCACTCACTTAAAACACCAACTAAAACATCAAAGCCTGTTGATAAATGCGTACTTAAATCTTCGGCAGTTATTTTTTCATCGCTTAATAACTCACCAGTATAATTTTCTGTAAGAGATAATATATTCTCCCACATCTGTTCACGTTTTTTCTCGTAAAAATCTTCACTCATAATACAGTTTCCGTATATAAATTATATTTATGTAATATATATTATAATATATAAATCGATTAGCTTATCAAGCCTATGGACTTCTCATTCATATTGATTTGACTTGCACTTAAATTATTTAAATGATGATGACATACGTCTAATAATTCTTCTAAATTATTAGGCATCAAAATGATTCTTCGCAAAGTATTACCATCACCTATATTCTTAAAAATCATAGCTAAATTAGCTTTTAATCTGCTGAATTGTTTGCGCTTTGGAAAATTTAAATTAATTAAACTTTTATGCAATTCTAAAATCATATTTAAAATATCTTGACCTGATGGCACAAAAATTGGTCTATCATTTTTTAATTGTTGCAATTGAACAAATATCCATGGGTTTCGCAACGCCCCTCGCCCTATCATGACTCCATCACAACCAGTAATATTAAGCATATTAACTGCATCTTCAGCCGATAATATATCGCCATTTCCTATAACAGGTATTGTTAGATTTTGTTTTAATAATTTAATAATTTGCCAATCTGCCTTACCATTATACATTTGCACACTTGAACGAGGATGGATAGTTAAAAAATCAATGCCTGTCGATTCTATAAGTTTAGCAATTTTTAAAACATCATTAGAATTATCAAAACCAGACCGCATTTTAGCGCTAAATGGCACAGTAATAACTTTACGCAATGCTGATAACATCTTTTCTAAATGCTTTAAATCTAACAATAAAGCAGAACCAACACCACCATTTAATGCCTTACGGCTAGGACAGCCAATATTGATATCAATCACATCTGCACCAGCTTGTTCTAAAGCTAAAGCAGCATTGACCATTGATTTTATTTCACGCCCCATTATCTGTACTGATAATTGTGTATTTTTTGATTTAACAATAGCTTTACGAACTAAGCGTTTAGAAAGACCATCACTATGTATACGGCAAAACTCTGTACACACCATATCCAAGCCACCACGACTTGCCATTAAATTGCGAATAGCAAAATCAGTTACACCTTCCATTGGCGCTAAAATAGTCTTAATTTTAAAATTAGACATAAATAAAAACTATTTATTTTTATAAATGAGTTTTATTTATTAATTGGCTTAATAAGTTTAATTATTTCGGATTGCAAAGGTTCTGCATCATCAAAATCTACTGATGTTCTCATTAAATCACTTAAGTTAGCAACAATATCATAAGTCTCTGGATTGGCACCTACTTGGTCTTTTACCATCACGCGAGTAATAAAAATATTTACCATTGCCCTTAAAGACTCCACATGAGTTAATGGCGCCTCTGTTAATGCATCATATAATTGTTTTAACAAAACAGTTGTAAACTCCTCTGGAGGTAAATTATTTGCATCTTGAGATGCCATTTCACCTACCGTTTGTGAATTAGATTCACTTTTTTTTACTGTTTTTTTAGCGACTTTTTTGACAGACTCTTTTTTAACAACCATTTTTTTAGTAGTCTTTTTTGCTACTTTTTTTGGCTCAGTTTTTTTGACTACAGACTTTTTAACTGCTTTTTTTGTAATTTTTTTAGATGTGCTTGTTTTTTTAGAAACTTTTTTAGTGTTTTTTTTATTTTCGGTTTCCATAGATACTGACGCTTTCTTTTTTATAACTTTTTTATTTGCTGTTTTTTTAGCTACTTTCGTCATGCACACCTTCCATAAAAGAGTTGGCATTGTAAAAAAATAACAATTAAAAGCAAGTAAAATATTAAATAGGACAAAAAGACGCTTTTATAATTATTTACAATTATTTTTTATACACTTTAAAATATTACCGATATTATTTCTAGCTAACAATTTACTGTCTACTTGATTAATGAGTATAGAAAAAATATACCTATTTTGACCTTCCAAAAAACCACTCAATGAGATAACACCATCTAAAGTTCCTGTTTTAGCATACAACCCTGATATATTTAAATAACGATGTTGTAACGTTCCTTCTTTTTGGGGTTTAGCCATGCAATTTTGTACCCATGGCCAAGACACACTCATAGCGCGTAAAGCACCTACTAATTGAAAAGCATTTAATGAATTTAAGTGTGAAAGACCTGACCCATCCTTTGCGCCCAAACGCTTAAGCAATCTATATTTACCATTATGCAATAAATACAAATATAACATTTCAGCTCTTAAGTTGTCAGAAAAACCTAAAATTGCCTTAGCCATCTGCTTAATAGTTAAACCACTTAAAGAACCTATAAAATGTATATCAGTCTTTGGATAATGTTTTTTGAAAATACCTATATGATTTTGACGCAAATAACCACTAATTTGATTAATAAAAAATACATTATTATTATAATTTTCAATACGCCAATAATCTTGACTATCACGGTTTAAATCAATAGAAATACAATCTCTAATTATATGACGCTTACGCACGGACACACGCTTCTGTGGTAAAGAGCCTCTATGATATTTAAAACAAACCGCTTTTTGATTTTGCGGAATGGTTTCTAATTTACCATTTTCAACATTAGTTTCTACAGTATTTTCATTAAACAATAGCCCAACGGCACTGACATAACGAGTATTTGTATTTGCAATATTACCCGACACAGCTTTTATTTTGCCATCAATTTGCTTAATACCAGCTTGTTTTAACAACTTTATTAAAGGCTGTACACTCTGAGCTAAATTATTTTGGCGTTCTTTAAAGTTATCTGAGCTATAGCGTCCAGTAAAAACTATAGCTCCATTTCCTTGGATTATTAAATCTCCATACAACACACCATTTAAAATTTTACCTGTATGTAAAACAGTCATTGACGGTTGATAATCTGCACCCAAATATTTTAAAGACTGAAATAAAGTAATTAACTTTTGATTAGATGCCGGCACCAATTTTTGGTTAGCGTGATATTGAAATAAAACCTTGCCATTTTTTTCATTAACAACAGCTATACTATATTTCCATCCACGTTTAAGTCCAAAAGCAATTTTATTTTCAATTTCATTAGCGTAACATTGTGGATGCACAAATATAAATATTAAAATAAAAATTAATAACTTCATACCTTACATTGTATGTGTTTGTATATTAACACGCAAATATCTTAATATTAAAATAATATATGCTAAAATTTGCTTATGAAAAAAACTAAATTATATATGCGCAAACCACTTCCAAATAAAAATGGTCTAAGTCCAAGCGCCATCTGGTTACCAAAAAATACCAAATGGAATTTCATCTTAGATTTTTTATGTGAAAAATTTTGTGATGTATCGATTGAAAGCTGGAAAGATAGAATGCGCTTATCTGAAGTTGTCGACGAAAATGGTAATGCCTTTAAACCTGAATCTAAATACCAAGAATTAACACATTTATTTTACTACAGAGAACTACCTTATGAATCAAAAGTACCATTTTTAGAAAAAATAATTTATCAAGATGATTTTATAATTGTAGCTGATAAGCCACATTTTTTAGCGACTGTTCCATCTGGCAAATACATTCAAGAAACTTTATTAGTTAGACTGCAAAATAAACTAAATATACAAAATATCGTACCTATACACCGCTTAGACAGAGAAACAGCAGGACTTATAATATTTGCAAAACAGCCCAAATATAGAGGCGCATACCAAAGTCTATTTGCTAAAAAGCTTGTTAAAAAAATATACCAAGCTATTGCGCCACCAATAAAATTTAAATTACCTCTAACCTATAGCGCTTGTATGCAAAAAGGACATCCATTTTTTAGAATGCAAACAATAAACGCACCTAGTAACAGCACAACAATTATTGATGTAATAGAAAAAAGTAAAAATTATTGGCTATATCAACTAGAACCTCAAACAGGCAAAAAACATCAATTGCGTTTACATATGAGTAATTTAGATGCTCCAATATTAAATGATTCCTTTTATCCTAATTTACAAATCGAACAAAATTGCAACTACAACAACCCTCTGCAATTATTAGCTAAACAAATCAGTTTTATTGACCCTATATCTAAACAAAAAAGGACTTTTTTTAGTACACAATCTTTAAATCTAAACAAATTCACCCACTGTTAGATATTAAATTAATATAATTATCTGTAGTATTGGCTATTCTCTCTGCCAAATTTTGACACATTTGCAAAACTAATTTTGGATGATGTAATACAAATTGCTTTAATTGTCCACCAGGCACACAAAATAATCGACAATTTGTCTTAGCGCGCACAGTAGCAGCCCTTGGCTTGCATAACAAACCAGACATCTCCCCTATAACCTGACCTGCTTGCTCAATCTCTGCCACATGATTTTCATTAATATATACATCTACCCTACCCGAAATCAAAATAAACATATCTGTTGAGCGGTCGTTTTGTTCAAATAAAACATCGCCTACTTCTAAATTAATTTCACCTTGAATATATCTACTATCTTCTGGCTGTTCATGACGCATCAACGACTCAAAATAATCACTAAATAACCCTGTAGTTACAGCATGCCCCATACATTTAGAATAATTTTTATCTGTTAACGATAATTTCTTAGCTAAAGAATAACACATTCTAGACAACACTTCTGGTCTTTTTTTAGCTGATTCTATTAAATTATCACCATTAAATCTTAGTAATTTGGTTGAACAAGCTGTTCTAACATCAGCAAATCTTGGACAACCTCTTAAAACTGCCATCTCACCTATAAAAGTGCCTCGTTCAGAAATCCTAGCAATAACCTGAAAATCTTTAACAATCTCTACCTCACCATCCATTAATATATAAATATCACTACTATAATCGCCTTCCATAAATAAGGTAAAATCAGCAGGGAATTCCCTAGAATCTTTATATAAATTTTTAACTTCGCTTTGATGCTGGTTTTCTATATTAGTATCTATGGTTTCCTGATCTAAACCTTCACTCAGCACAGAAACCATTTGATCTAAAACTTTATCATTTAAACCATCTAACATCTGAGCAGTTATAACATCACCTGCTTTAGCAATAATTCTATTGCCACATCGACATTCTCTTGCTAATAATAAACCAATTGCTAATTTTAAAGGAATGCGACCTATTAGACTCATACTTTATAAAGAATTGTAAATATCCGTTATAGAAGATGTAACAGTATAAACTTGAGATTCTGTAATATGACTAAAAATAGGTAAAACTAAAACTTCCTGAGCAGCACGATTGGTAACTGGCAAATATGGTGTGGATAGGTGTGTATAACACATTAATTCATGCAAGGCTGGCGATCCATACTTGCGTGTTTGCACACCTAAAGCTTGCAGTTTAGAGGATAAATCATCTCGACTCATGCCAAATTTATCTCTATCTATAAAAATACCAAAATAAACGCCATTACTATGACAACCATCTGTCATCTTTTGAAAAGTAATACCGGGTAATTTAGATAACTCATCTTTATATATAGATATCATATTTAATCGATGCTCAATAGCTTTTGGCATTGTTTCAAAACAACTTAAACCTATTGCTGCATGCATTTCTGACATTCTAGCATTTAAACCTACAGAAGGTGAATCATACTGTGGAGTTAAGCCATAATTACGATTTAACCGTATAAAATCAGCCAATTGTTTGTTATTAGTCGCAACGGCTCCGCCTTCGCAAGTAGTAATCAATTTTGTTGGCGAAAAGCTAAAAATTTCAGCATCCCCTCTATCACCTAAATACCTACCATTATATTTAACCCCCATTCCCTGAGCAGAATCATAAATTAAAGCCAATTTATAATTATTAGCTATTTGCTGTAAAGCATCATGATTACAAGCGTTACCCCAAAGAGTTACTCCAAGTATAGCAACTGTTTTAGAAGTAATTGCCCCTTCGATAGCTTGTGCATCAATTAAATAAGTAGACGGTTCAACATCTACAAACACTGGCTTTAAATTATTCCAAATCAAAGCATGTGCAGAAGCAGGAAATGTAAAACTAGGCAAAATAACCTCTGAACCAACTGGAAAATTAAAACTTTTCCACGTCAATAACATACCTAAGGTATTGCTTGAGGTAGCCACAACATGCTTAACGCCTATTAATTTGGTTAGGTGATTTTCAAACTGTTTTACCAATCTACCATTGGTAATCTGACAATCATCAAATGGCGCTATCATAAGTTTATGTACATCATCTAATGATGGTAATGTAGGTTGAGAAACTGGTATCATAATTCTAAATAATACCACCATCATCTAGATATACAAGCAACTTAATGATATGCTTATTGTATGAACATATTATTAACCAACGATGATGGTATTGCTTCTATAGGAATACAAAAACTTGGTTTATGCTTGTCTGATTTAGGACATAATACAAAAATTATTGCGCCTTCACATTGTCGCAGTGCTAACTCTATGTCATTAACTATTAACAAAAAAATGTTATTAACTGAACACAATATTAATGGTATTTCAAACGCTTATTCTTTAGATGGTACAAGTGTAGATTGCGTAAAACTTGCATTAATCAAATTCAACAAACCTAAAATAGATTTAGTAATATCCGGTATTAATATTGGTGCAAACGTAGCAAGAGACTTACACTATTCAGCCACAGTTGGCGCCGCCATCGAGGCTTGCCTGTCTGATGTGCCAGCTATTGCAATATCTGCCGAATGCGACAACAACCAACAAAATTGTCGATTTGATGACGCAAACCAAGTTTTAATAAAACATTTTAATAATATTTATCATCATTTAATTGCAAACAAATATACATTTGCCAATATTAATGTACCTTTAAATAAATATAAAAATATTTTTTTTACTAAAGCAGCCCATAATTTAGTCTACGAAGACGCGTATCAAAACGCAGGTGATTATTATCAATTAATTGGAGGCCGTGATACAAAATTACGCAATCATCAATTGGATTTAGGTGCAATCAATGATGGCTATGCTTCAATTAGTTACCTAAAACCACAATGGAATTAAACCAATCCCCATTTAATAATTAGTAATTATTAAAGTACAAGCTGTTAGAACGTCTAAATTGTAATGGGGTTTGCTTAGTGCGTTTTTTAAAAAAATTAGAAAAATAATGAGCATCATTAAACTGTAACTTAGAAGAAATTTTCTTGATAGAGTCGCAAGAATTAATTAACAACCATTTTGCAGACTCTAACCTTTGGGTTAATAAATATTCCCATGGAGTAATCCCAATAGCAGCTTTAAATTGTCGTATCAAATGTATTTTAGAACAACTAAATTCATCGGCCATAATATCTAAGGACACAAAATCTTCTGTATGTCTATTTAAATAGATAAGCATCTCTTTAATGTTTTGTGCAACATTTATTTGATGTTTATCTACATTAAATTTATGCAATTCTAAAATAAACTCATGCAACATAATTGGCAAACGAAACATAAACTCATGTGGTTCATCCTGTTTTGACTGTAATATCCTTTTAATGAAAAACGCTAAATCGATATTAGAAAAATAACAAATAGAATCTAAATGATAGTGATTAATTAAAGTTCTAACTAAAGAACCTTTAACATGAAAATAAATTTTATGACAGTCTGCATTGCCAGTTGGATATATCGTATGATTACTTCCATCTGGCAATATATATAAATCACCTTTATTTGCTGTATATGTAACTCCATTTACAATTGCCACGGCACTACCCTGTTCAACAGCCTCAAATACCCACCCGTCAAAATCTGTACGCTCAAACCTATGGCTTTGTAATCCACTTGTCGCCACAATAGCAAAACCACCATACAGTTCAACTTCACATTGATTATCATATACCATGTTAATATGTTACACCTTTTTTATAATTTAATCTATTTTTATTTACAATCTTAAACATATAGTAACAATAATTAAATTATATGGAGATAATATGAAAACAATAAAAATAGGTTCAATAGGCTGTGGAGGCCGTGGCACATTAGTCAAAAATGCTCACCAACCAGAAAATGGTTTTATCATAAGCGCTGTATCTGACTTAGATGAAAATGCATTTAAAGAATATAAAGAATTATGTGGTGATAATATTTTCACCACTAATAATTATAAAGATATTTTAAAAATTGATGATATAGATGTTGTTTTTATCACTACGCCTGATTATTTACACGAAGAAATGGCTATTAATGCACTAAAAGCTGGCAAAGCGGTTTATTTAGAAAAACCAATGGCCATAACCATAGAAGGATGTGATCGTATTTTACAAACAGCCTTTGAAACTGGATCAAAATTATATTTAGGTCATAATATGCGCCATTTTGCATCTGTGTTAAAAATGAAAGAAATTATAGATTCTGGAATCATTGGAGACATACAAACTGTTTGGTGTAGACATTTTATCAATTACGGAGGTGACGCCTACTTTAAAGATTGGCATTCAGAACAGCGTTATTCCAATGGATTATTATTACAAAAAGGCGCACATGATATCGATGTTATGCATTGGTTAGCCGGAGGGTTTACAACTAAAGTAAGTGGTATGGGCAAATTATCAGTATACGACAAATGCTCCAGACGACCAACTGAGCAAAAAGGCATTGTAGAATGGAATGATGATAACTGGCCACCTTTAGAACAAAAAGATTTTTCACCAGAAATTAATGTCGAAGATAGCAGTATGATTATGATGCAATTAGATAATGGCGTGCAAATGTCTTATAATCAATGTCACTATGCACCAGACTGTACTAGAAACTACACTTTCATTGGCACTAAAGGTCGCATAGAAAATATTGGTGATACTGGCAAATGCCAAGTATGGGTTTACACATCCCGTAAAAGTGCTTTTCACGATCCAGACATCAAACATCAACTATTTCCTGTCGAGGGTACTCATGGTGGAGCAGATCCTTTAATCGTTAATGAATTTTTAAATTTTGTAGCAAAAAACATTAAAACTAGCACCAATCCAATCGCTGCTAGATATGCAGTTGCAACTGGCGTAAAAGCTACAGAATCGATTAGAACAGGTGGCGGTTTGCTTGAAATACCCAAATTGTCAGATGAAATAATCAACTATTTTGAAAATGGTCAACAAAAATAAAAATTTTACCAAACAACATTAACTCACATCTTTATATATTAGAGATTCTCGCGATTTTTTACTCAAAACTTCTACGGCTACTTTAGCTTTATATTCTGCTGAGTGTTGATGACATGTTCTGAATATTTTCGACCATTTTATTTAAATAAAATGGTCGATTTTTTCTTAGCAACTGTCTGTTTTTTAGCAAGTACTTTTAACAACAACATTTACAAGCAACAGCTTGTTATACCATAAACAAACATTATAATATGTTTATGGATCAATCATATCTACGCCTGTCTACCTTAGTATTAGCTATATTTGTTGGTGTTATTTTTTTTGTTTTTTCAAAACATTTAAAGGTACCAACTGTCGTTTTATTATTACTTGGTGGCTTATTAATGGGGCCCGAAGGCATGGGCGTAATCCACCCAGAGACATTGGGTCCAAGCTTACAATTAATTATAACCCTTAGTGTTGCAATTATTTTATTTGAGGGTGGACTTACATTAAACCCACAGGGCATTAAACAAGCACCTACTATCATTTGGGCCTTATTGACTGTTGGGGTATTAGTAACTTGGTTAGGTGCTTCAGCTTTAATCTATTACTTTCTGCACCATTCTATACCTATGTCGTTATTGGCAGGAAGTTTAATTATTGTAACTGGACCAACTGTAATAGGTCCATTGTTAAAAAAAATCAATATCAAAGATAAGTTATTTAACATATTACATTGGGAAGGTGTTTTAGTTGATCCTATTGGGGTATTTATTGCCATTTTATGCTTTGAATGGTTGACAATTGAAGGTTCTGTAATATCGCACTTTTTAGTCTTAGCAGAACGTTTATTAGTTGGCATAATTATTGGCGTTGTAGGTGGTAGGACAATCAATTCTTTATTGCGTAAAAATATCATACCACAAGCACAGATTAATATTTTTGTATTTGCTTCAGCACTTTTGCTATTTGGGGTGTCGGATTTTTTTGTTCACGAGGCTGGTATATTAGCAGTAGTAATTGCAGGTTTGATTTTAGGGTGGTCAAACCCTCCACACCTTAAAGATATTAAACAATTTAAATCAGAATTAACTGAAATAGCTATCGCACTAGTTTTTATTTTATTAGCTGCCAATTTAAAATTAAATAATTTTTCTAATCTCGGTTGGAATATTATTTATGTGTTAGTAGGGATTGTGTTTTTAATTAGGCCTATTAGTATTTTTATATGCGGAATAGGTAGTGGACTAAGCATAAAAGAAAAATTGTTTTTAAGTAGCTTTGCCCCTCGTGGTGTTGTTGCCGGATCAATGGCATCTCTATTTGGGGTACGCCTAAGCACCCAAGGTCATCCAAACGCCGTTTTTTTAGAATCATTTACATTTGCTGTAATTGCTACAACCATAGTTATTCAAGGCTTAAGTGCAGGCGCATTAGCCAACATTTTAAAAGTACAAGCCGCTGAAAAAAAAGGTTGGCTTATTGTTGGAGCTCATCATTTTAGCGAAGTTATTGCCAAATTCATAACACGCAATACTGGTGGACTATGCGTAATTGTTGACACAAATAAAGAAGCTTTGCAAATTTGCAAACAACATGGTTTTAATACTATCGAAGCTAACGCATTATCTACTGAAATATTACCACCTATATACGGCCAAACAATCGGAAATATTTTAGCTTTAACGGATAACAGAGAGTTAAACCAACTAATTTGTGAAAACTGGGCAGATGAAATCGACAGTGCCAATTTAAATAGATGGTCAAGCGCAACCATCGAAGATGAAATTAAATTAGGTGGTAAAGGGCGCGCACTATGGCCAACACTGAGTAGACCAACACAAATAGCATACGACATAGAAAACAACCATGCGATTGTAAGGCAAGTAAAAAAACAAGACACACAAAATTTAGCAAAATCAAATCAGATATTGATGTCGATAGAAAACAATAAAATTATTTTTGATAAAACCAATAACACATTAGATGCCTTGGTGTATTTACCAATAGCCCACTCCTTAGTTTCTCTATTGCCACCTAGACATATTTTTTACTTTTCTCCCATGGACTACAATCAAATATTGGCAAAAGTTATTGAAAAAGTTGCTAATTTATATCCTGCGTTTCCAAAAGACTATGTCAAAACTAATTTACTGCAACGAGAAAATAAATTTCCAACAACTCTTGCTAATGGTGTAGCTGCACCACACATACATTGCCCTAACTTAACTAAGCCATACTGTTTTATAGCACATATACCAAATGGTATTGATTTAAAAACATTTGATGGACATAAAATCCATCTAATGTTTATCTTGCTAAGTCCAAACGATCAACCTGAATTACATTTAAAATTATTAGCTGAGATTGCCACTATTGGTTCTGATCTAAAACTTATACAACAATTAATAGCTCAACGTGATTCAGAATTATTTACTGCTCTTTTATCTAAAAATTTAAATTAAATTTAAACAATTTTTTTAATAACTTAATATAGATTAATTTATTTATCTTAATTTTATGGGAACAAATATGAAACTTATCGACGGTAAAAAAATATCTACACAAATCAAAGAAGAATTAAGCCAAGAAGTATTAAAATTAAAACAAGATTTTCCTAACGGACCTGGATTAGCAGTTATTTTGGTTGGAGATGATCCAGCTAGTCAAGTGTATGTACGCAATAAGCAACGTTCTTGTCAACAAATTGGTATACGTTCTATCGAACATAAATTACCTGCTCAAACTAGCGAAGAAGATTTATTACAATTGGTAAAAGATTTAAACAATGACAAAAATGTAGATGGCATACTTGTACAATTACCTTTGCCTAAGCATATTGATGAAGACAAAGTTATTGAAAGTATTGAGCCTACTAAAGACGTTGACGGTTTTCATCCTACCAATGTTGGTAAAATGATGATTGGTCAAGAGACTTTTTTACCTTGTACACCTTATGGGATACAAGAATTATTACGTTATTCTAACATTGAAACATCTGGAAAACATGTTGTGGTTGTAGGACGTAGTAATATAGTTGGCAAACCAATTGCAATGATGATGGTTCAAAAAGGTACAACTGCAAATGCAACTGTAACTATCACCCATAGTCGCACTGCTGATTTAACTGCAGAATGTCAAAGAGCTGATATTTTAATAGCTGCCATAGGTATGCCAAAATTTATAAAAGGCAATATGGTTAAAGATGGTGTAGTAGTTATTGATGTCGGTATCAATCGTATCAAAGATTGCTCAACAAAAACTGGAACACGTTTAGTGGGTGATGTTGATTTTGAAGAAGTAAGCCAAAAAGCCTCAGCTATCACACCAGTTCCAGGCGGAGTTGGTCCGATGACAATCGCTATGCTAATGGTTAATACAATCAGTAGTTTTAAACGACGCAACAACCTTAAATAGCAACATCAAATAAATGGCTAAATTAAGCTATACTGCGGCCCTTAAAATTTTAGAGGGTCGCACCAATTTTGAAAAAGAAATGCCCGCCAACAAAACAGCTTTTAAACATGCTGTGATGCAAAAATTTATGCAACTTAATCCTCAGGTAAATAATTTAAAAATTATTCACATTGCTGGCACTAAAGGCAAAGGTAGCACTGCGGCTATGACACATGCTATAATCAGACAAAATGGTTATTCCTGCGGATTGTTTACATCACCACATTTAATTCATTGGCAAGAACGCATACGTATTAATGATAGCAATATTAGCAACGAGGCTTTTTGTTGTCATATGGACTATTTAACAAAAATAAAATTCTTAGATCAACCAACATATTTTGAATATCTAACAATGCTTGCCCTGTTAGAATTTAATGCACAAAAAATGGATTTTGTAATTCTTGAAACTGGCCTAGGCGGACGCTTAGATACCACTAATATCATCAAACCTACAATCTGTGCCATTACACGCATAAGTAAAGATCACTGCTCTATCTTGGGCAACACTATAAGTAAAATAGCTAAAGAAAAAGCCGGGATTATCAAACTAAACACCCCTATTGTTACAGGAGAACAACATTGGCGTGTTAAAAACATCATCAAAGAAGTTGCCTTGCAAAATAATGCCCAATTATTTACTGCCGCCGCCTATAATTGGGCACCTTTAGTAGGACAACATCAAAGACAAAATTTTGGTATTAGCGTATGTATAATTAATATTTTAAAACAAATGGGATTTAATCTTAGCCAACCTAAACAGCCTTTACGGGTAAATTGGCAAGGTAGATTTCAATATATTAAAAAAAATCCGATTATAATTATTGATGGTTCACACAATCCTGATTCTACTAAAGTTCTAATAAAAACTTGGAATACAGAAATTGGCAATAAATTTGATTTATATTTTGGAAGCACAAACGACAAAGATTGGCAAAGTTCATTAAAGATTTTAAAGCCATATATAAACCAAGCTTACTTTGTATCAATAAACTCTAAACGCAGTGTTTTACCAAATAAATTAATGCAATTTGCCAATCAATTAGGTATTAAATCACAAATAGGTGTAGTGGATGATATTAAATATACAAAAAATTCAACTTTATGTTGTGGTTCTTTATATTTAGTTGGTAAAATTTTATCTCTCAACTTTTAATATGTAAAAAGCGATAAAATTATATATAGTAAAATATTAAATAATAATAAAAGAGGACTTATGCCAAAATTAACCTATCATATCAAAGCTCATACACAAACAATTGATCTTAACTTAGAAGAAGGCGATGAATTTTTTATTGGTCGTGGAGAAAACGCGGATTTAACAGTTATAGACCGCGAAATGAGTCGTATTCACGCAAAGATTTATTACATCGCAGATACATATACACTAGTAGATTGTAATAGTATAAATGGTGTGATTGTTAATGATGTTAGTGAATCAGAAGTTGTTTTAAATGACTTAAGTGAATTTACACTTGGAAATACAATTTTTACATTTCACTTGCTAGATATTGATATCTCTAGTGCTTGCACTGTTGAAGCTTCTCTAGATGCTATTTATGATGTAAAAAATAACAAATCAAGTAATAAACCAAAGAATATGCGCTTAATTGGCGAAGGCTTAGAATTTAACGGTATTAAAATCGAACAAACACTTAATCGCCGTGGCATTGCCCATACTTTTAGAGGCTATCAGGCTGATATTGCCAGAACAATATCAATTAAATTCTTGCAAACAAAATTAACCCAAGACCCAGAATATCCAGAATATTTTAATCGTATTATGAAATATGTAGTAGCTATGAATGCTCACCCACTAATGGCTAAAATATTTGAATATGGCAATTATAATGGATTTTTTTACCTTGTTGGCGAGTGGGTTGACGGCAGTTCTGCCGAAAGAATTTTACATCAAAATGGACCTCTTAATCCAAAGCAAGTTGTTGATATTGCATTAGCTGCATCAGAAATGATTAAGTATTTAAAAGAGAGCAATACAGTTAATGGACAAATCAAACCGTCTAACATAGTTATAAATCATGGGCATCCACCTCGTTTTTTATGTGGCGGTTTAATGAATTTAGTTAAACCAGAATTAATTAATAAAGTTAAAAACCAATTAGAATTTCCATATTTTTCAAGCCCAGAACAAATAGATACAAGTCTTGGCCACATAACATCCGCATCTGATGTTTATTCTTTAGGTGCTACATTGTATTACCTACTAAGTGGTGAACCAGTATTTGATGGAAATAATGCCGAAGATATAGAAAAATTACATTTAATTGCAAAACCAACTCCTTTGGTAAGTGTCGATTTTAAAATTCCTAATAAGTTAAAATCTTTAATTATGGGCATGCTTGAAAAAAAATCTGAACTTCGCCCAAGTATCGAACATATTATTGAAGTTTTAGAAAGTATCCAAGAAGAAGTTACTAAAGAGGCAAAAAAAGCATCTCAACACGCTATTACAACAGAAATCCCACGCTCTAAACATAAAAGTTTAAAAGCAAGGCGTAATAAAGTAAAAGCCAAGCGTGATGCAAAAGCAGAAGTAACAACAAAACACACCCTAACTGAGGCCAGTGCTACTCGTATTCGCAAAAAAAAAGAAAAAGAAAAGCAATTTAAAATTATAGCATATATATGTTTAGCTTTTATTATACTGATATTATTTATGGCAGGAGTATATATTGCATCTCATGATCCAGCAGAAAAAGCACGTAAAAAAACTGAAGCATTGAATAAACAACATTTAAATACACAAATAAAGACAACCATTATCTCTCAAGAAAAATTAAAAGAATTGTTAAAAAATAGTAAAAAATAAAATGTCCAAAAAAATATTTTTATTGCGCCATGGAAAAACCAAAGAAAATATAAATGGCATATATCAAGGTAGTAGTAATACTAAATTGCTTAATCCTGATACCATGCTGAATATACAAGACAAAATACAATCATTACAACTAGAAAGTATTTTATGTAGTCCTTTATTACGGGCAAAAGAAAGTGCTAATGCATTAAATCTTAATTTTGAAATATGCGATTTATTACAAGAATGTAATATGGGGCAATGGGAACTTTTAAAATGGTCAGAAATAGCCAAACAATACCCCGATGACATTAAAACAATGGCTAATGATTATAATAATTTTATTTTTCCAGAAGGTGAAAGTATTAAAAATTTTATTATGCGCATACAAAAAATAGCTGAAATTTTTAACCATTCTAAATGTAATAATATTTTAGCCATTACACATGGTGGCATTATACGACATTTAATATGCCATTATCTGGGACTAGACTATAAAAATTATTTAATGTTTCACCCAAATAATGCCAGCTTAACTTGCCTAGAAATTAACAATGGACGAGGTATACTAAAATATATGGGCGTTGAATAATGGGTAAAATAATTTTAATCACAGGCGGTTGTCGCAGTGGCAAAAGTAAATTTGCCGAACAAAAATTAGCCTCAATTGGTGATAATGCCACATATATTGCTACAGCACCTGCTTTAGATACCGAAATGCAAGCCAGAATACAAAAGCATCGCAATGATAGGCAAAAACGCAACTGGCAAACTATCGAAGAACAAATTAATTTGGCAAAAGCCATCGAACAAGCCAATAGCAATGTTTTAGTAGACTGCCTTACGCTATGGTTAAATAATTTATTATATAAAGCTCAATCTAACAATATAAAATTTACTGAAGATAGTATATTAGAACCTTGCCAAAAATTAATCCAAGTCATGCAAAAAAGTAATTTTACAACTATATTAGTTACCAATGAAATTGGCCTTGGCATCGTGCCAGAAAATGCTTGTACAAGATTATTTAGAGATTGCGCAGGACAAATATCCCAACAAATTGCTCATATTGCCGATGAAGTAATTTTTGTTGTTGCGGGTTTGCCTCTTTATATAAAAAATTCTAATAATCTTTGATAATATCCAAAAATTCTGCATAAGCTTTTGAAGAACTACCAAAACGTCGCTTAGGAAATTTTTTATTTAATTTTTTAACATAAGGTACAGCTTGAGATTTTAAGTTATATTTATCTATAATATCAATCGCTATTTGCAATAGCGGTAAAATCAAAACGCTATCTTTAACATTGTGCAAGCAACCAGTCATTGCCAAATTTAAAGCCTTAATCGCTCTGCCAGAATTGGCCAATTCTTGAGATTGTTTAATTAATAGCTTAATTTGTAAATCTGGTCGCATAGATAAAATTTTAAAAGTATTATTATATATCTTTTGACGCAGTTTAAATGCATCCTTAGGGATAAAATTCATAATAGTTTTTTGCACACTAAGCACTTCATCAGGATATTTTTTTAATGATTTCACCGCTAAATTTAATTTTTTTAAAGCATCCTGTTTGCTCAATCTACCTAAATCTATCTCATTTTTAAGCATATCCCAAGAATAATCTGATAAGACATTTCTCTTTAAAGCAAATGTCATTAAAGCATAACATAAATCAGTATTGTCGATATTAGCCTTATAAATACGATTTGCTATTAAAGTATCAATATATTTATCATACTTTTTGGATACGGCAGCAAATTGTTGTTCTACACTTCTATCCAAAATCAAATATCGTGTTTGTGGATTAAACACTTGTCCAGTATAATACATATCTAAACGATAACGCCCTGTAAATTGTAATAACGGTATTGATTTTTTAACCACTAAATAGCCAGCCCAAGCATGATAACCACCATAGCGCCCCCTGCCGTTTACCTTCATAGCAGGAACACCAAATGTTTTGGCAATCCTAGTTGCAAAATGACTTTGATCACCACAAATGCCTCTATACTGCTTAATATTTTGTAGCGTATAACTTCTATTACCTATATTAGACTTATGTGTTATGATTTTTTGAAAATCATATTTAATATCCGAATATGCAGAACCTAAATTACCTCTTTTATTAGAATAATTAGTTAAAACCCAAGCAGTTTCATCAGGAGTAATATCATAATCAACTAAATATATTAATAACGGCCAACGCAATTCATTAGGCTTAAAAACCGATAACTTTAAAAAAGTTTTGCTAGTAAAATAGGCAAAGACTTCTAAAAAATCTAAGTGTGCAGGAAACTGTTTAACACTAAAACCCCATATAGACATAAATCGTGATGTAGTTATAGATTCTTGATTATCCCATACCACAGCAATAGCAATTGCTAAATGCATATATTTTTTAATTTTTTTAGGATATTTTTGATATAAAGCAAACAAAATATGACACGCTTGTGGTATATCATCATAAAGAGGATCTATTGCTGTTAAAAAAGCTTGCCTTATTTCTGGCTCTGTTTGTAACCAACTTAAAAATTTAACATTTATTTTTTTTTGTTTTAATTGCTTATCAATACCATCTAAATAAGCCTGTTTTAAATCTTTAAAATTTTTTGATGTTATTTTTTTACTAATTTTTGTCGGCAGTTTTATATTTAGCTGGCAATTATTAGCAGGCAAATAACTTTTATACCTGCCAGGTGATGGATATTCGATAATAGGTTGTATATTTGCAAAAACATCTGTATTAAATGCACAAAGTAAAACAATTAAATATTTAAATATTTGTAACATAATTCTCCATTATTCTGTCTTATTGGTTATAATAATACTTTATTTTTGCTTTACTAAACAGGTTAATAAATGAAATATACATTAATATCTATCTGTTGCTTATTAATGATATCTTGCTCTGGCAAAATAAACCATAATGCAACTGCCCCACGCAAATTTCCAGACCAATGGCAACAAGGACAATCAAATAAAAATACAATTAAAAACCAAACCAAGTGGTGGCTGTTATTCAATAGTCCAGAACTGAATGATTTAATAACAATTGCCCTTAATTATAATCAAGATTTAATTGCTGGTGTATCGCGTGTTAAAGAATCATATTATATGTCAAAAAATTATCATACTCAAAAAATGCCAACTATTAATGCTACAGGAAACATTTATAGAAATATTAATCATCCAGAAGCATCACATCAAACGTTAGGTAATACTACATATAATACTGGCTTAATAGCTTCATGGGAAATTGATCTTTGGGGACGAGTTAAAAATAATGCACTGGCAAGTGACTATGATTATCAACAAGTCAAATATGATGTCATTGGACTACAGCATTCTATAGTTGCCGAAGTAGTAAATACATGGCTACAATTAGTTACTGCTCGCCAAGAACACATATTACTTAAGCAACAATTACAAACCGAAATAACTGCGCTTGAGTTAATAGAAGCGCGCTTTAAGCAAAACATAACCAGTTCTCTTGATGTACTAAAACAAAGACAATCTTTAACCTCGGTAAAACGGCAAATACCACCTGTTCTGCAAAATATTAAAATTACAGAAAACCGCTTAAGAACGCTTTTAGGCACATATCCAAAAGATATTTTGGATTCATCTAATACTACTTTGCCAGATTTGCCCTCTCAGCCTAAATTGTTATTACCTAGTACAGTAATAGTCAATAGACCTGACATAAAAAAAGCATGGTTTAAAGTATTAGCCACCGATGCTAGATTAGCAGTTGCTAAAGCAAATAGATTGCCAGCATTAAGTTTAAGTGCTACAGGTAATTTTTTATCTACAGAGTCAAATAAAATATTCAACAATTGGACAAGTAATTTAGCAGCGTCTTTACTTGCCCCTATTTTTGATGGTGGACGACTAAGCAATCTACAAAAAGCGCAGGCCGAACGCTTAAAACAAAGCATAAATATTTATACAAAAACTGTTTATACAGCATTATCAGAAATAGAAAATGCAATGATTGCAGAAAAATACCAATCAGAATATGCTGATTTAATCAAATTAGAAATTAAACAAAGTCGCAGTTTTTTAAAACAGGCAACTCAACAATACATAAATGGATTAATTGATTATTTAGAAGTAGTACGCAACCGTGCCACATTAAACAATTTAGAACGTGCTTATCTAATTATAAAACATCAACAATTGGAAGCACGAGTAAGTTTACACCGCAGTATTGCCTCGGCAACACTTATAGAAGGAATGCAAAATGCAAAATAAAATCGTAAAAAAATCTCTGATAGTTAGCGTTATTATTTTATTTGGAATTGTCATAAGTTTTATACTTATTAAAACACGCCCTAAGCCTAAACAACATCCAAAAGAGCAACTAATCATTAAAGTTAAAACAATATCTATCCTTCCAAAAAAGCATAATGTTATCATAGATGCTATGGGCTTAGTAAGCGCCTCACATAGGATAAAATTAAAATCAAGAGTGACTGGGGATATTATAGAAATAAATAAAAATTTAATACCTGGCGCACGTATAAAACAAAACGAAATATTTGCTGAAATTGACAATACAGATTACAAACTGGCATTGCATCAAGCAGAAGCAAATATTGCAGAAGCAAAACAAAGATTGTTACAAGAAGAAGGTCGTCAAGAAATTGCAAAGCAAGAGTGGCAATTAATTGGTTTATCAAAAAAGGCCAGTCAATTAGAAAAACAATTAGCCTTAAGAAAACCTCAATTAGAAGCTGCTAAAGCAAATTTAAAAGCTGCGGAAGCCAAATACCAAAGCGCCTTGCGCGACTTGCAATACTGTCAACTAAGACTGCCATTTAATGCTTTAATAATCAGCAAGAATATTGATGTAGGAAGTAGAGTTAATCAAAATTCTGTAATTGCTGATGTTGTCAATAGCAATACTTTTTGGATTACAGCCAAAGTTCCTGTCAGTGCTTTAAAATGGATTAATTTGCCAGATAAAAATCATACAGGTTCAAAAGTAAATATTATTCAGCATACAGGAACAACAGATATTATAAGACTGGGAACTGTAATTAAATATTTACCCATACTAGAAAAAGAAGGACGTATGGCCTTAGTATTAATTGAAATAAAAGATCCTCTAGCATTAAACAATAAATCATTACAACCATTATTAATTGGATCGTTTGTGCGCTTAGAAATTATAGGAAAAATCGTCAAAAATTCTTTTAAAATACCACGCAGTGCTACTCATTTAGGTTCGACTATTTGGATTGCCAAACCAGACAATACCCTAGAAATACGCACATATAAAAAACTTTGGGGTACACGTTCTTTTGTATTAATTGATAATGGGTTAAATGCACAAGACAAAATAATTAATTCTTATATTCCTTTTCCAATTAATGGTTTAAAGGTTAAAATTGATGCAGAATAATAAAATAAAAATTGATAATAGCATCAGTCCTATTTCTGGTATGGCTAAACGTCCAGTAGCAGCTAATCTATTAATGTTAATTTTAATTTTGGGCGGTATAGCAACTGGCTTTTTTATAAAACAAGAAGTCTTCCCCATATTTGATGTAGATATTATTACAATCAAAGTACCTTATAACGGTGCTTCTCCAGAAGAAATTGAAAATTCAGTAATTTTAGTTGTTGAAGAAGCCATTAATGGTATTGATGGTATTAAATCTATAACTTCAACTGCATCAGAAAATATAGGTGTGATTTCTGTAGAACTAATCAATGGCTACGATGGAGATAAAGCTACTCGTGACATACAAAATGCTGTCGACAGAATCAGTACATTTCCAAGTGATGCTGATAATCCAATAGTCAGTATGGAAACAATGCGGCGAAGCGGAGTTACATTAGCTGTATATGGTGACGTAAGTGAAGAAGTGCTTCGTAATTGCACTGAAAAAGTTAGAACAAGTTTGCTACAAGATAAAAATATCAATCAAATAGATATGCGCGGGCAACGTCCATTGGAGATGAGTATAAATGTCTCCAAAGAAAACCTTAGAAGATACAATTTAACCTTAGAAGAAATTGGCAAGCGCATTAAAAATTATGCCACTGAATTACCAGGTGGTAGTATAAAATCTAACACTGGCGATATTTTACTGAGGATGGATCAACGCAAAGATTACGGTGCCGAATTTAAAGAAATACCAATCATTACCAATGGTGCAAACAGCGTTTTATTAAAAGATATAGCTACTATTAAAGATGGATTTGAAGATGTAGATAAAGCAATATCATACAACTCAAAACCTGCTATTTTGTTAACTATTAATTTAACAGGCAATATTAGTCCCATTGAAGTTTCTGATAGCGTCAAAAAACAATTAGCAATTATTGCAAAAGATTTACCAAAAGCTGTTTCAATTGCAATGGTTTATGATGACTCTAAAGCGTTTAAACAACGCATTGATTTGTTATTACGCAACGCATATTTAGGGCTAGCATTGGTATTTGGTATGCTAGCCATATTCTTACAGGGAAGATTAGCCTTTTGGGTTACGATGGGTATTCCAACCTCATTTTTAGGTGCTCTGTTATTATTGCCTGCATTTGATGTTAGCATAAATATGGTTACCCTATTTGCATTTATTATTTCATTGGGAATTGTAGTCGATGATGCAATTGTAATAGGTGAAAACATCTTTGAATGGCGTAAGCGTGGTTATTCTGCTGTAGAAGCAGCTATCCACGGTACACGCGAAGTTGCAGTGCCTGTTACATTTTCAATTTTAACAAATATAGCTGCTTTTTTACCTTTAGCATTTGTACCCGGTGTAATGGGCAAAGTATTTTCTTTAATACCAATAGTGGTGATACTAATTTTTATTGTATCTTTTATTGAAGGCATATTAATTTTACCATCACACCTGAGCCATGGCACTTTTAAAGAAAACAAAAACTCTTGGAAAGTAAAATTTTCTAATGGCTTAACAAAATTTATAGAACAAAAATATGCTCCATTATTAGATCTATTTATTAAATATCGCTATATCGTTTTAGCAATATCACTTAGTATTTTTATAATTACAATTGGATTTATTAAAAGTGGACGGCTTGGTATGACGCTATTTCCTATTGTCGAAAGCGAACAAGCAGTAGTTACAGTTGTTTTTCCTTACGGAGTACCTGTTGAACAAACAAATAAAGCTCGCAAAATATTAGAAAAATCTGCCATACAGGCTATTAAATTTTTTGACAAAAAACTTAGCATACATGATGTTATTTCAGAACTAGGCAGAGGTGTTGGCCATGCAGCTAAAACAGGCACTAATATTGCAAATGTACAAATTATGCTTGGTGAAACAAATCAACGTAGCATAACAGTATCTGAATTTATACAAAAATGGCGAGAATTAACTCCAGAAATACCATGTCTACAAAGCATTAATTTTTTAGCTGATTTTGGCGGTCCAGGACAAGGTGCAAGCCTAACTTTAGAATTACGCCATACAGATATACATATACTAGAACAAGCAGCCACAGAGGTTGCTTTGGCACTTAAAAAATTTGATGCCGTTCGTGATATTGATGCTGGATTTTCTCCAGGTAAACCTCAAATTAATTTTAATTTATTACCAGAAGGACAAAGTGTAGGCTTAACAGCAAGTAGTATTGCAAGGCAAATACGTAATGCTTACTTTGGTTATGAAGCATTTACGCAACAACGAGGTCGCAATGAACTAACTGTTAAAGTTAGATTACCATTAGAGGAAAGAGTTTCTCTTTATGATTTAGAACACTTTATCTTAAAAACTCCCAATGGTGGTGAAATACCTTTAGTAGAAGCTGTATCATTTAACCAAGAAAGAGCCTACACTGAAATCAAACGTCGCAATGGATTTAAGAACATAATAGTTACTGCTAATGTTATTCCAAAGCCCAAAGCAGATATAATACGCCTAGAATTAATTGAAAAAATATTGCCAAAAATAATTAGTAAATATCCAAATATTAACTATTCATTTGAAGGTCACCAAAAAGATATGCGAGAATCTATGTCCACTTTGGCAGTTGGCTTTATAATTGCAGTAATTGTAATATATGGTTTATTAGCTATACCTTTTAACTCTTATATACAACCAATTATAATTATGATTTCCATTCCCTTTGGCATTGTCGGTGCTGTTTTAGGTCATATTCTTATGGGATTTAGCCTAAGTATTTTATCAATGTTTGGTATTATTGCTTTAGCTGGCGTGGTGGTAAATGATTCTTTAGTTTTAATTGATTATGCCAATCGCAAAGTCATAGAAGGCATCAATCCCATGCAAGCTATTAGAATGGCAGGTATAAGAAGATTTAGACCTATTATTTTAACTTCAATTACAACATTTGGGGGGCTTGCTCCTATGATATTTGAAACATCACAACAAGCTAGGTTTTTAATTCCAATGGCAGTTAGTTTAGGTTATGGCATACTCTTTGCAACTGTAATTGCACTTTTAATTGTACCATGTTTATTTATGGTACAAGTTGATTTGTTTACAAAAAATAAAGACTTACAGGCCTAAACCTGTAAGTCTTTTATAAAACTAAAAATTCTAGTTATTAACTAAGAATGCTATTAGCTTCTTTTAAAACATTTTCAACAGTCAAACCAAAATGTTTTGCAACCTCTGCGCCTGGAGCACAAATGCCAAATGTTTCAATAGAAACGCATTTACCACCAATTGGCAAATAACGTTGCCAAGGCATTGAACTACCAGCTTCAACTGCTAACCGATTACTAACATTAGCAGGTAAAATCTCTTCTTGATATGCACTATCTTGTTTGGCAAAAATTGTTTGCGAAGGCATAGAGACAACGCGAACACTTTTTCCAGCAGATTCAAGTTCTTTTGCTACATCTAAACAAAGACTTACTTCAGATCCAGATGCCATTAAAATAATATCAATATTTGATTTACTCTCTTTTTTAATAACATAAGCACCTTTTTCTACAGAAGCTGGTCCTGCAATTGTTGGCAATCCTTGACGTGTAAGCAATAAAGCCGTTGGACCATCGTTAGTTAATGATACCTTCCAAGCAGCTTTAACTTCATTAGCATCAGCAGGACGTATAACAGTCATACCAGGAATACATTGCAAAGATGTATTGTGCTCAATTGGTTGATGTGTTGGACCGTCTTCGCCAACATAAATAGAATCGTGTGTCAAAATATATGTAACTGGTACTTTCATTAATGATGCAACACGCATAGAACCACGCATATAATCTGCAAAAACTAAAAATGTAGCGCAATAAGGTCTAAAGCCACCATAGACAGCCATACCATTAACTATAGCACCCATGGCATGTTCTCTAATACCAAAATGTAAGTTTTTACCTGCAAACTCATCTGTATTAATATCGCCCTGCCCTGGCATAATAGAACAATTAGAAGGTGATAAATCAGCAGAACCACCATACAACCAAGGTAATTGTTCTCCCAATGATGCTAAAACTTTACCACTTGAAGCACGTGATGCAATTGATTCTCCCTCAGCAAAATCTGGCATAGTCAAATTGTTTGGCAATTCACCACTTAACATTGCATCAAACTCTGATTTCATTTGAGGATTTGCAGCTGCCCAAGCATCAAATGTAGCCTGCCATTCTTTTTGTGCTTCAGCACCCTTTGCAGCAACAGTTTTTGTATAATCATAAACAGACGAATCAACATAAAAAGGTTCTGGCGACATACCCAAAGCCTCTTTAGTAGCAGCAAGTTCATCAGCACCTAATGGAGCTCCATGCGTAGATGCTGTTCCTTGTTTGTTTGGAGCTCCCTTACCAATCAAACA
>JAMOSO010000054.1 GCA_027063065.1 Planctomycetota bacterium
ATTCAGTGTTATTATCAAAGGATATCTGCAACCGGACTTGTTTCGGACTAAGTCTGAGAAAACAGAGAATACCGACTCAAACAGAGAATAATATTCGGATAATAGAGAGAATCAGGTGGCTGGAGAGTGGTTCCGGAAAGATGTCAAAACAGCCCAAACCCTTTGAATACAAGGGAAAAAGAAAACCTGTCTACCTAGAGTTTTTCTCTGAAGAGACGGGTTGGTTTTTTTTGATGGTGGAGGCGCCGGGGATCGAACCCGGGTCCTGAAGGAGTTTTCTAAAGGCATCTACATGCTTATTTTGTTTTTTGATTTAAGATTTTCAATCTCCAACAAACAGGATAGAGAAAAGCCGATTTTGCAATCATTTTTGCCATAATGTCACAAACACCCACTATGACTAGTCCGCTAGTGTTAGTTGAAAATATTCGCAGACACATATTCCCAACTCGGCTGCTTTAATTAAGCTGCCATTGCGTATTGATAATCGTTACCAATTATTGTTTTTCAGGTTTTTACGAGGCCACCTGAACCCTCGGCATGCAACCAGAAGATCCGTCAAACAGTCGAATCCAATTCGCCCCCACTTGTCAAAGAAATTGAATAAACATTCAAAGTTTGCTTAGTGTAGCGATAATTTATTACTTGTCTATACTTTAAATTTATGTTTAAACCATTTCGCGGTCATAATTAAATAAACTTGTTTTTATATTTTTGGATTTCACTTTGCTTTGATCCTTATATATATGATATTGTGTATTGGCCGGTATCTCAAATGCCACTTCTGGATAAACTATTTGACGTCCACGTTCATGTATTACATTAAATGTGGTGCCACGTCCATCTTGTATTTCACCAGATTGGGCTGTACTGGCTCTTGTTTGTAATAGGGGTAAAAGACCAAATTGGTAAATTTCTGCAACTTTGCCATATTTGTTTAATATTAAATCTAAAACAGGCTTTTCCAGCTCTGGCCATAACTGAATTTTATTAGCACCCCAGGTTAAAATTTCTTTTATAGCTAAAGCATTTGTAATAGGCAATGGGAAAGATGTGGAAATAATTAAATTTTTATTTTTATAAGGTTTTAATAATTCAAAATAAAATATACTGGTTATTCTAAAATTTCGTATGCCATTATTAATTGCTGTTTTGATTTGTTTTTTTATATCATCAATATCATCTGGAAAAACAGGATGAGGCAATAATGTTTCATTGATATTATCTATTAATACTAGGTTATCTTTTGTGCAGATTGCTAATTGCGGTTTGTTTGGTTTGCCAGCATATCTTAAATCAACTTTATTAAAAAGTTTGTGACCATCAAATATGGGCAATGCAATATTGGCTGTTTGTAAATACTCAAAAAATGCTTGGCGACATTTTCTGATGTCGCGTTGTTGGATAAACAAATTGCCATCTATGGCTACTGTTTTAGCTATGGCAAAAGATTTATTAAAATTGTTTTTACAAAATTCATCAACGATATATGCAGCGTCAACTGGACGAGATTTTGCTTTGGCAATATCACAAGAATAATGCCATAAGTGATTTGCAATTTTAATTTGCCATCCTTTATTATCTATTTTTATATCGACAGGAAATCCTATAGAAGCAGGGGGCAATTTACTAATATCGACATCTTTTGGTTTTGTACCAGTTTTATATACTCGTGATCGGGAGGGTATTTCTTTATCACAAAAAACAGTACCGATTTGTCCTCGTTTTAAGTATTTTGTATCTCTATTATTGTAGCCAAGTTTAGTAACACTTAGTAAAGGTCCCTCATCACCAGATAGTGGTTGAACTCTAATAGTATCCCCAATTTTTAATGTTGATGATACTTTAACGTCAAAACCAGTTTCTGAAATCTTAACTACATCGCCAATAATCATACCAGAAACACCAATACGGGTATGTTCTAATACATTAGTTTGGCTTTCTTTTGTAGTAAAACCACCTGACCATTTGCGTCCCATAGAACCTGATAAAATATTGCGTGCTTTTTTTATCACTTGATTTTCTTCGCCAAGTTTTGCATCAAGTAACATTCTATAGGCGCTAACAGTAGAGCTGACATAATCTGATTTTCGCATGCGGCCTTCAATTTTAAGACTATCTATACCTATTTTTTTAAAGGTTGCAATATGATCTAGCGTGTATAAATCATTGGCAGAAAAGAAAAACCCATTACCATTTTCACTGTGGTAGCGTCTGCGACAAGGTTGTTTGCAACGACCTCGATTGCCACTGTGTCCACCCATCCAAGATGACCATAGGCATGTGCCTGACAAACTACAACATAAAGAACCGTGAACAAAAACTTCTAATTCTGCTTTTGTGTTTTGTTTTATTTGTTTTAGTTCATCAATTGTTAATTGACGTTCTAAAATAATGCGGTTTATTCCTTGTGAATTTAGATAATTAACACCTTGAGCATTATGAATGCCCATTTGTGTTGATGCATGGATTGGTACTTGTGGTAAATAGGTTTTTAAATAATTTAGAATACCAAAATCTTGAATTATAAAAGCGTCTGGTTTGCAGCTAGCTGCTTTGTCCAACAGAGTTGCAGCATCTTCTAGTTCATTATCTTTAACTAAAGTATTAAAAGTAATATAAACCTTTTTTTTGTATTTTCTGGCATAGGCAGTTAGTTGTGATAATTCTTCTATGCTAAAATTAATGTTGCGTTCACGGGCATTAAATTTTTCTAAGCCGGCATAAACTGCGTCTGCACCACATTCAAAGGCGGTGATGGCGGTAGTTAAATTTGAAGCTGGGGATAATAGTTCAGGTATCATATTTTATCGTTTTATAATAGAGGTCTGTATATTGTGCGATGATTGTAGTTTCATCAAAATTGTTTTTTGCGTATTCAAAACCAGCTTTTATAAAGGGGTGATTTTGTTTTTTTTGTAAAATTTCTAAAGCAAAATTTGCCATAGTGTCAATATCGCCTAAGTTAGCTAAATAGCCGTTGTGACCGTGTTTGATTACCTCGGGCAATCCACCAACTTTTGATGCAACTACTGGTACACCACAGGCCATAGCTTCTAAGGCAACTAATCCAAAGCTTTCATATTCTGATGGTAACAACATTACATCTGCTTGAGCTAGTAAAGGTTCTACAGCATCAACTACACCACGCCATTGAATATATTTATCAACACTTAAGTCTTTTGCTAACTGTCTAGCTGCATTGGCGTCTGGGCCATCACCAACTAAAATTAAATTTACATCTAATTTGCGACGGATTATGCTAAATATTTTAATGACATCCATCAGGCGTTTAACAGGTCTAAAATTGCTGATATGAATAATATTTTGTTTTCTATTTTGTGATTTATTTTTATGTTGATTATATATGATTGAGTGTCTTGCTATATCTACAAAATTATAAATAACTTCAATCTTACGGTTAATTTTAAAATGTGATTCTGTTTCTTTTTTAAGGTAATGAGAGACTGCTGTACAGGCATCGCTTTTTCTTATGGCCATACTGGTTACGGATTGAAATGCTTGGTTGCGTCCTACTAATGTGATATCTGTGCCGTGTAATGTAGTAATAACTTTTAAATTTAATTCTGGCGCAATATCTTTTGCCAACAATGCAGCCACAGCAAATGGAATGGCATAATGTGCATGTAAAATTTGTAATTGTTTATTGCGCGCTACTTCTGCTAATTTTGATGCTAATGCCAATGTATATGGGTATTGTTCTAGCAATGGATAGGCAGAAATTGGCACTTCATGAAATGAAATATTATTACAAGTAGAATCTAAACGCAGTGGGGCTTTATAAGATATTAACGCAATCTCATGTCCTTGTTTGGCAAGTTGACATCCAAGTTCAGTAGCCAAGACACCACTACCACCATGGGTTGGGTAGCATGATATGCCAATTCTAAGTTTATCTTTCATTGTTTAAACTTATTATTTGATGATTGGCAGTGGTTGGCAATGGTAACTCTAATAGATATTTTATTAGGTACGTGCTATGTTGCGCGATTAATGAAAAAGGCGATAGCACGCGTTCTTGGGGTGCATTGGGCCATAACGAAATAACACAATTAAGTATTTCTTGAGGACAAATATTATTTTGATTTAATCTGACATTATTTAATCTTTTATAAAACATCTGTATATTTTGATATATACTGTCTTTAGTTTTTTTTATTGGATTTTGCAAACTTTTAGTATCCTTAAAACTATTTAATGTACTTTTAAGTGATTGATAAATATCTAATAATTGTTGATATTTATCAATATCATCATTATTTAAGCACGCATTAAATATATCATTATATTTATATCTATTAATAATTATGTGTTCTGGCGTTACATTTAAAGATTTTAATAATATCAACTGGGCGTTATTTAAAATGCTAAAAGATTCTCTAAGCTGTAAATATGGTTGTGGTGTTTTTAACAACTTGTATAAAGGTTGCAACATAGCATGATAGGTTAATTCCCCTGGGCCTAAAACATGTGCAATAGTTGGGGCGATATTATCTAATAAAATAGGGCGTAATGCTGCATCAGTTGAATATTGCTTAGCTGTATTATTTTTTAGCCTTATGCGCATACCATGTTTATCAAATGTAAATAATCTACCGGCTTGGTTAGGATTAAAAGCAACTGGATAATTATGGAGTTCTAAATCATCAGAGCGTTTGTGTAGTGCTTGCGATATAGCAGATGTTTTTTTTATCACATCATTAAAAAAATTACTGCTTATTTTATTGATGATGTTAGGTTCAATAACTACTAAACCACATTCTGAAAATAAATTTAACCAAATTTGATTGGACCAATGACAATAACTTTTAGATTGTGGTATGCTAAAATATTTTAAGGCTTCTTTATAATGTTTAAAGTTATGGTGTGCTTTAGTAAACTCTTCAAAAGAGTCTTTAATATTTTGAGATATTTCTAAATCGCTAATTGGCCTACCGATACCATTCCATTTAAATGTTGTTGTTTTTAGTATGCCAGTATAATCAACTCTAGTTGCCCGATTAATTTCATCAAAATCATGATCTTCACTGGCTAACCAAAATAAAGGAATAACAGGTATTTTATATTTATCTTCTATTTGTTTGGATAATTTGATGCAGGTAATTATTTTATACAAAGTGTATAAAGGACCTCCCATAAATCCTGCTTGTTGTCCAGTTGTAATAAATACACAGTTGTTATTATCTAATTTATTTATGTTTTTAATACAATTAGGGGATACTTTAAAGTTTTTATGATAATTTAATAAAGCTTTTTTTAATGCCAATCTATTGACGTTAAATTTTTGTCTTTGTTTTAAAGAAGATTCTATATCTTTATGTGTAAAAAAATTAAAAACTTGATTGTTGCCAGATATATAGTCATTAATAAGGTTACTATTATTAATAGATGAAAAATTAATTTTTTTTAACATTTTTTTGCAATAATTATTAATCTTGGAGAATGAATAGTTAAATTCTCTGCATCCAATGAACCATATAGTTTTATGTCGCAAAAACCAGCTTGATGATACATATCGATAAATTCTTGTGCAGAAAATAATCTGACAGATTCAAAATATTTGTCTATTTGTCCATCTTTATGTGTGATGGTTGTAGTTTTTTCTACTCGTGGATTTTTTTTTGTGATATTTCTTTTTATTTGTATGATTGTATCATTTTTGATTTTTTCTTCGCTCTTGACAATGTTTTTTTCAAGATAACTAGGGTTAATTGTATCCATTAACATAATGCCATTTGTTTTTAATCTATTATAAGCACCAGATATAACCTGTTTATTTTCGCTGTCACTTTTAAAATAACCAAATGAAGTAAACAAAGATAGTATACAATCAAATGTTAATTCTTGTGGGATATATCGCATATCTGCCTGAATCAATTTTGCGTTAATATCAGCCTCTAATAGTTCTGATTGTGCTTTTTTTAATAAATCACGCGATAAATCTAAGCCACTTAATTTATTAAAACCCAATTGATGCAATGCTAATAAATGCCTGCCTGCACCACAGCATAAATCTAAAATTTCAGCATTTTGTTGCAATTTTATTAATTTTGTAACTTTTTCAACATCGTTAAACCCTTCGTCTTTATTACGATGAGCATATAATTCAAGATATTTATCAGAAAAGTTTTCTTCGTACCAAGCCATTAATAATCCATATTTTTTAAGTTTAAAAATTTTTCATTAGTGTCATTTAATCTTTTTGCTAGATTTAAACACATTTTCATTAAGATATTTGGGTGTTGCGTTCCAAATTTTAGTAAATCCCCACCATCGACAACACAAAAAACTGAGGGTTCTTTTGTGATAACTGTAGCAGATCTTGGTTGGCAAAGTAAACCAGACATTTCACCAATTAATGTTCCTGCGGTATTAATTTCGGCCACTTTAGTTTTATCTATAATTACTGACACTGACCCTTTAAGTAAAATATACATTTCTAAAGAAGTATCGTTTTGCATAAAAAGGGTACTATTGGCAGGCAGAGATTTTTGATTACTACTGGATTTAACTTCCGCAGTAGTATCAGGTAATTGTAAATTACCATTGCTTTTGTCGTTAAAAATTGTGTCTTGTGTTTGATTTTGTAAGTTTGTAAATTCAGTATTAATACTACTTAGTTTTTGAGCTAATGATTTGCATAATTTTGCTAATACGATTGGTTGTTTTTTGGCTTGATCTAAAATAGCATTACCTTGAAAGGTATAAAATTTGCAATTTGTGATAGTACGTACAGTTGCTGTGCGTGGTTTGTTGGTTAAAATGGCCATTTCGCCTATAAAAGTTCCAGAGTCCTCTATTACTGCAATCTGGTGATTATCTTTTAATATCTCAACTTTTCCGCTAAGTAAAATATAAATATCATTACACGTTTGACCTTCTTTTAATATTTCAATATTAGCATCAACATTTTTTGACATTCTACTTAGTCTTTTAGCGTCTTCGCGTTCGTAGATTTTAATATTATTTTGTACTATTAAGTGCAATTTAGGTTGCGGTCGTACTACTACAATAAATTTTTCTGGGTTTTTGCACTTGGCTATTATGGCATCAGTTATTACTTCACCAGCTTTAAGAATTACATTATGCAATTGTCTATGCTCTCTAAGCGCCCTTAGGCCTGTTGCATATTTTAGAGGAACATGGTTTGATGCCATAAAATTTAATTTTCACATAGTGCGCGGTGTAATGCTTTTTGCGCATCTTTAAATTGAGTGCGAGAAACAATAAATTGCATATTTGTTTGTCTACTGGTTTGTACTACTGCCAATATATTAACATTAGCATTGGCTAAACCAGACGTGGCTTGGGCTAGTATTCCGGGCTTGGCAATGTTAGAGCCAATAGCACATACAACTGCAACGGGGTTAGTGGTAACAGATTCAAATTTAGTTTTTAAACTGTTTAATAATTCTTCTGTGCAATCTTGTTCGTTAATGGTCATTGCAATAGTATTGGCGTTGGTAGCTTTACTTACATAAGATATTTTATGTTCTTTAAATAATTGCATAATACTTAAATCAAATCCAACTTCACCAACCATTGACGTATCGTGTATGACCAAGTCAATTAAAGAATCTGATCCTGTAACAATTTCTGTACGGGATTCTGGAGAGATAAATTCCTTTGTAATTAAAGTACCTGTATGTTTAGGATCAAATGCGTTTTTAACTCTGATAGGTATACCAGCTTGTTCTAATGGTTTTGATGCTTTAGGATGAATAGCTTCCATACCAACATCGGCCAATTGATCAGCTACATCATAGTTTGTATTGCATACTGGGCGTACATTTTGCTCTCCCATAATATTAGGGTCGCCAGAACAAAGATGAAATTCTTTATGAATAATTGCCTCGTTAGCTTTTAATTGTACAGCAATTTTAGAAAAAGTTACTTCTGAATAACCTCTATCAAACTCACGCATAATACCTTCTGTACCTTTTGCGTATCCTGTAACAAAACAAATTGTTTTGCTAGGATTTACATTTTTAAAGCTATCGGCAATGCGTTCATCGATAGTTAGTTGGCGTCTATCATCCCATCCGCTTAAATCAATAACGGTAGAATTGTAGCCTTTTGCTTGCAACATTAACATTGAATTATATGCACTGTGAGTCTCGCCGATACATGCTAATAGTTCACGGGCAGCTAATAATAATTCTTGGCGTCTGACGTATCCAGAGTTTTGCACAGCATACATACTTAGTAAGTAGCTCAATGCAGAATCGATACGTTGAGAAATAAATTTGTCCGCCTTGTCGATATCTAATCCAGCATCTTTATACTGGGCGTTGATTGCGCATAGTTTTTCTTTTAGATTGCGCATAGCTAAAGAAAAATCCTCTTTATGAGCGGCAAATTCAGAATAGACACCAGGTTGCCCAGTTTTTTTATGTTCTAATAAATCATTAGTTATGCCACCGTAAGCACTTACCACATATATGCGGTTAAATATGTTTTGTTTATCCCATAAAATTATATTTTCTATAATTTCTGGGAAGCGGGTCATTGAAGTTCCGCCAATTTTTTCAACACTTAGCATAGACATTATATTCTCTTAAAAGTTTATAATAAATCATTAAGAATGACGAATGTAAGAGTTTAAATCAAGCTCAAATATTTGAATTTATATTTAAATATGGTACAGTTTTAAAATTATGCCTAGTGAAATTCCAAATTATCAAAATGATGAAATGCAAGAGCTTAGCGACTATGTTAAGCATCCATCACGTTATAATGTGTTTATTTTAAATGATGATTATTCTACCTTCGAGTTTGTAGTTGATGTATTAATGCAAATCTTTAATAAAAGCGCCAATGAAGCTGTAAATATTACAAATAATGTACATAAACAGGGTAAAGGTTTATGCGGTACATATTCAAAAGAAATTGCTGAGACTAAAGTAATGCAAGTTAGAGATATGGCTAAACGAGATGGTCATCCATTGCGTGCTGTTTTGGAGTGTGATAGTGATTAATGAAGAATTTGACGATGTCTGTCGCAAAGCTTTGTTTTATGCTATAGAAAAATCTCATAATTATTTAAGCGTTGAACATCTATTGTTGGCAATCTTGGATTCGCCAACAGGGTATGATTTAATAACTAAATGTGGTGCAAATATTGAAAATATCAAAGCAAATTTGATTGAACATTTAGAAGATTATGAAGTCAATACAACTACTAATCATGAGCCTATCCAGACATCGGCATTTAAGCAGTTAATTCATCAAACTATTTTGCATGCGCAATCGGCTCAAAAGGATGAAGCTGGTGTCGAAGACTTATTGATTAGACTATATGACATAGAAGATTCATACGCCTTATATTATTTAAAAATTGAAGGTGTAGAACATTTAGATATCTTAGATTATGTTGTTGCAAATCAAACTGATATGCAATCTCAACCCAATATTAAGGAAGCTAAATCTAAGAAAAAAAATCCTTTGGAGCTATTTACAAGAGATTTGACCAAAGAAGCAAAAACAGAAGGGTTCGATCCAGTTGTCGGGCGCGATATGGAATTGGAACGCACTATAGAAATTTTATGTCGCCGATATAAAAATAATCCCATATATGTTGGTGAACCAGGCGTTGGCAAAACTGCCTTAGCTTATGGATTAGCCACTATGATTGTTGAAGATAAAGTTCCAAATCGCTTACAAAATCATCAATTATTATCTTTAGATTTAGGCTCTATGATTGCAGGTACAAAATACCGTGGTGAATTTGAAGAACGCTTAAAAGGTGTTTTATCAGAAGTTGAAAATAACCCAAAAATTATTTTATTTATTGACGAGATTCATACTCTAATAGGTGCCGGTGCAGTTGGTAATGGTTCGATGGATGCTAGCAATATTTTAAAGCCTATTTTAGGTAGAGGTAAGTTGCGCTGTATAGGTGCTACAACCTATGAAGAAATGAAAAATCATTTTGAAAAGGATAGGGCATTAGCAAGGCGTTTTCAAAAGATTGATATTCATGAACCAGACAATTACACAGCATTAAAAATTTTAAAAGGCTTAAAAAAACCATTAGAGAAGTTTCATAATTTAACATATAGCATAGGTGCGTTAGAATCTGCCGTAGAGTTGTCTTCACGTTATATCAATGAAAAGTTCCTACCAGATAAAGCAATTGATGTAGTTGACGAAGCAGGGGCTTCGTTGTCTTTACGTAACCCTAAAAGAAACAGCTTAACACGCAAAGATATTGAATATACTGTCAGTAAAATGGCACATATCCCATTAACATCTATTAACGATGGTGAGAAAAACAATCTTAAAAACTTAACACAAGATTTATCTAAAAATTTGTTTGGTCAAACAAAAGCAATTGAAGCTTTGTCAAAAGCTGTAAAATTATCTAGGGCTGGATTGCGTGATGATAACAAACCTATAGGTTCGTTTTTATTTGCAGGACCAACAGGAGTTGGTAAAACGGAATTATGCAGATTACTTTCTAAAGAATTAGGCATTGGTTTAATCCGTTTTGATATGAGCGAATATATGGAAAAGCATACGGTTGCACGTTTAATAGGTGCTCCAGCTGGTTATGTAGGTTTTGAACAAGGTGGATTATTAACAGATGCTATTCGCAAAAAACCACATTCGGTTTTATTATTGGATGAAATAGAAAAAGCTCATTCGGATGTTTATAACATATTATTACAAGTTATGGATAGGGCGCGCTTAACTGATAATACTGGTCGTGAAAGTGATTTTAGAAATGTTATATTAATAATGACTTCAAATGTTGGTAGCCGTGAGATGTCCTCGTCTGCAATGGGCTTTAGCTCTAATGGCAAAATCAAACTAGGCAATCCATGCAAAGCTATTGAAGAGCATTTTACTCCAGAATTTCGCAATAGGCTAGATGATATATTAGTGTTTAATCCATTAGATACAAAAGCTATTGCAAAGGTTGTCGATAAAGAAATTAAATTATTAGCTGAACAATTAAAACATAAAAAAGTAGAAATAGTCATAAATCAATCAGCTTTAAAATACTTAGCAAAAAAAGGATATTCGCCATTGTACGGGGCTAGGCCTTTAGCTAGATTAATTAGTCAAGAAATTAAAACCCCTCTAGTTGACGAAATCTTATTTGGTGATTTAGTCAAAGGTGGAATTGTTAAAATAAACTGTAAAAAAGATAAACTTTTATTTTCTTATATCAAATAGGTATTTATGCATCCTGCAAAAAATTATCCTGCTGAAATCATAGCCGAAGGTGATTATATAACTTTTAAAAAACGCAATACTTGGGAGTATGTAGAACGCAAAAACTGTACTGGTATTGTTGTTATAGTGCCGATTACAAATGAAGGTAATTTGGTTTTATTAGATCAATATAGGCCAGCTATACAATCAAGGGTTATTGAAATACCAGCTGGGTTAGTAGGTGATATTAAAGGTTGTGAAGATGAACCTTTTAGTGATGCTGTTAAGCGAGAATTGATAGAAGAAACTGGTTATCAAGCTAAAGAAGTTATAGAGCTATTTAATGGGCCAGCATCTGCTGGAATGAGTACGGAAACAATAAATTTTTTTGCTGCATTTGATTTAAATAAAGTCTCTGCAGGAGGTGGTGATATTACAGAAGATATCAATGTGTTTGAAGTGCCTTTTAATGATGTTCATGATTTTTTACAAGATGAGTTATCGTTAGGTAAGGTAATAGATCCAAAGATTTTTACGGGCTTATTTTTAATTCAAAATCACAAATATATTTCTACAATCTTAAATATAAATTAATGCTGATAAAAATTGGTTCAAAAAATAAAGTTAAAATCAAAGGTACAATTGATGCTCTTAGGGCATTTAGTTTTGATTTTACAAAAACAGAAAATTTTGATGTTGATTCTGGTGTACGGGATCAACCTTTAACTCGTCAAGAAACCATAGATGGAGCTTGTAATAGAGCTAAAAAGATATGGCAGAATAACTCGATAGCTATAGGCTTAGAAGATGGTTTAATAAAAGTAGCTCAAACAAAAACAGGGTTTATGAATGTATGCGTCTGTTCTATTTTTGATGGCAATACACATAGTTTAGGTTTTTCTTCTGCATTTGAGTTGCCACAAAACGTGATTGATGCAGTGTTAAATAAAAATTTAAATCTATCCCAAGCATGTAAATATGTTGGACTGACAGAAAAAAACAACATAGGTACATCAGATGGTATTATAGGTTTATTAAGTAAGGGTGTTATAACGCGGTGCGATTATGTTTTTCAAGCTGTTATAAGTGCTTTGGTAGCTTATGACACTTAGAGAAAAAATTAATGCTAAAACTACCAAATCTATGGTTCAGATGTATTGCCGTCATAAACACGGACATCATATTCCATGTGATGACTGTTTGAATTTTTTGCAATATGCTAACAAACGACTTTTAAAGTGTAGATATGCTAAGTTTAAGCCAGTATGTCAAAAATGTAAGACACATTGTTATTCTAAAAAATATAAACAAATGGCAAAAGAAATTATGTCTTACGCAGGTCCTAGAATGATTTATAAACATCCATTATTAGCCATTTATCATTTATATGAGAAATATCGCTTTAATTGTCCAGATTAAAGCAATTCTAATTTTTTGACAGCGTCAATTAAAACCGAACTTTTTATTGGTTTGGCTAAAAATGTTGCAACTTGTTGATGTGCTTTAAGTTGGTGAATGATAACGTCATCACCTGTTCCAGATATAAATATAAATTTCAATTTTGGATTCATTGCCAATAGGGTTTCCATACATTCAAAACCAGTCATACCAGGCATATTGTAATCTGTAACAACAACATCGTATTTGGTTAGTGAACCTTCTTTAAAACCATCCCAGCCATTGTCTAATGCTGTAACTTCAAAGCCAGATTTTTCTAATAATTTAGTATATATTTTACGAAGTGCGTCTTCATCTTCTAATAGCAATATGTGCATTTAAAACTCCTTTTTGTTTATGGTATCACTAAGAAGTTATATATCAAAACAAAATCTATAAATCGACTATTTCATATTGCCCGATATGCAAAGCTCGGTAAAAGATATTTTCTTTAGTTTTAGATGTAAATATTGTAACATATTGGTAGTGATTACACTTTGAGGTATATACCTTTATGATAAAAAAGCCAATTGATAAAGTGGAAACCTTAGCAGAAGAAGTGGTTTTTTTTGACCCATCTGATATTGAAGGTGCAACCTCTTTAGCTTATTTACTTAATATAATTAGCGATTGGTTAGTTGAAAATGATTTTAAAATACAAGCTGATTTGTTAATAAAATACAAAAACTTAATTACAGAACAAAATATTTCTGATGTACATTTAAAAAGTTTAGAAACCTTAGTAAGCTCATTACAATCCTTGATAAGAGATAATCGCAATGTAAATGAATTGGATTGGCCAGATATCTTTCAAGCTAAAGAACTACCAAAAGTTACTTTACCTGCCAATGTAGATAAAGAGCTATTTGAAGAATACTTAAAAACACAAGTAATTGCCTTAGAAGAAATTGATTTGTGTTTATTGCAATTAGAAAAATCAAATAACAACGAAGTTTTAGGAGAATTATGCCGTAAATTGCATACCTTAAAAGGTGAATCTGGCTTAATGGGACTACAGGAAGTTGAACATGTATGCCATAAAATGGAAGACAGCTTAGAAAGTTTTAGTGTAGAGTCTAATCCAGATTTTTATTTTAATATATTGGACTGGTTGAAATCGGCTATTAATTATTATAGTGGTGATGGGGAATTTCCTGATTTGTTAGATTTTACAAATATAAATAAAACAACATTGCCTAACAAACCTATTAAAGAAACTAAAAATAAAGATTTAAACACTTCTAATCATATTTCAAATAACACTTTACACATCAATGCAGAGCGTGTCGATGCATTAGTTGATGCTATTGGTGAATTGGTAGTAGTAGAATCAATGGTCAGTGAAAGTCCTGAAATAAACCAATTTGCTTCTGTGCAATTAAAGTCATACTTAAATCAAATCTCTAAAATTACAAGAGAATTACAAACTTTGGGGATGGGAATGCGCATGGTGCCAATTAGAGGCGCATTTAATAAAATGGCACGTTTGGTCAGAGATTTAGGTAAAAAATATAATAAACAAATCAAATTTTTTACAGAGGGAGAGGGTACTGAAATTGATAAACAAGTAGCGGAAAGAATTAGTGATTCATTGGTGCATTTAGTACGTAATTCAATTGATCATGGCATAGAAGATAATCCTCAAGAAAGATTAGATTATGGTAAAGATATAACAGCATCTATCACCTTAAGGGCATTTCATAAAGGTGGTAATATTGTTATTGAAGTTGAAGATGACGGTCGAGGTTTAGATGCTGATGTGATTGTAAATAAAGCTAAACAAAAAGGATTAATATCCAATGAAAATTTAACAGAAGCAGAAATTTTCAATTTAATTTTTGAACCAGGATTTTCTACGGCAAGCCAAGTAAGTGATGTCTCAGGACGTGGTGTAGGTATGGATGTTGTCAATCAAACAGTGTCTGTTTTGCAAGGCTCGATTGATATCCAATCTACCAAGAATAAAGGCTGTTTGTTTTCTATTAGCTTACCTTTAACATTGGCTATAATTGACGGATTGATTATTCGTAGCGGTAATGAAAAATATATTTTACCCGCATTAAGTGTGATAAATTCATTGCGACCAGATACAAAAGATGTATTTTCTGTTTTGGGTCAAGGTGAGGTTGTTAAATTTCAAGAAGAACTAATACCTGTTAATAGATTATCTAATTTATTTGATGTTAAGGGTGTCTGCGATGAAAAAATATTTGTTATTGTGATAGATCAAGGCAATAAAATAGCTTTGGTTGTAGACGAATTATTAGGTAAACAACAAGTTGTAATTAAAAATTTAGGACATCAATTTAACTCATTTGGCATTTCAGGAGGGGCAATTATGGCTGATGGTAAAGTCGGACTAATTATTGATGTGGCAGATATCATAAACGAGGTGAAGTGTGAATCAAAAAACATTTAAAAGCTTTTGTGATATAGCTTATAATATTATAAGACAAAAGTTAGTTAATGAAGTTTACCGAATGCTAAAACCGGGTGGGTATTTTTTTGTAGGACATTTAGAAAGTTTATCGGCGTTAAAACATAATTTTAAAACAGTCGCACCTGCGGTTTACAAAAAATAGGATATTATATGCAATATGCAATTCAAATATCTGATATGCAAGTTTCTGGTAATAGCGAAGATTCATTAATTATTTATTCTTTAGGTTCTTGCTTAGGGCTTAGCTTGTGGGATAAAGAAAAAAAACTAGGTGGTATGATTCACTGTTTATTGCCGTTAAGCAAGGCTGATACAGCAAAAGCAAAAATTAATCCATTAGTTTATGTAGATACTGGACTGCCATTATTGTTGCAATCTATGTTTGATATGGGGGCAACAAGGGCTAACTTAGAAGCTAAAATAGCTGGATGTGCTAGCGTAGTAAATGCGAATAGTTTTAAGATAGGAAAACGCAATGAAGCAGTGGCTCGCAAGGTGCTTTGGAAAAATAATATTTTAATTAAGGGTGAACAAGTTGGAGGCTCTTTAGCTAGGACATTTTTATTAAATATTAATGATGGTACAACAATAATTAATCCCCGTTCAGAAGCATTAAGCTTTTAGGAGTATATATGGCTTATAATATTTTAATTATCGATGACTCTTTTATTGTGAGAAGTGTCTTAAAAAAAACTCTTACGCTAGCTAATGTAGATGTTGAGGATTTGTTTGAAGCAGATAACGGTGTGGAAGCACTTGAAATTATGGCTGGTATGAGTATAGATTTAATATTTACAGATATTAATATGCCTAAAATGGGGGGTGTAGAATTAGTTCAAACAATGCATAAAGATAGCCTAATTAAAGATATTCCTGTTGTAGTAATTTCAACAGAAGGTAGTATCACCAGAGTAAATGAAATGACAAAATTAGGTGTTCAAGCATATTTGCGAAAGCCTTTTACTCCTGAAGGCATTAAAAAAGTAGTAGAAGATATTTTAGGAGACAAAAGCTGTGGATGATAATTATAAAACAGTGCTAGAAACCGTAGTCGACGATGTGTTTACAAATATGGCTTTTTTATTTTGTGATCCAATAGAAAACAATATTGATATTCATAAATACGATGGTAAAGCTGCTAGAATGATATTTCATGGTGTGGTTAATGGCAGTATGATTGCTTGGTTAGAAAACTCTATTATACATGAAATGACTACAAATATACTTGGTATAGATGATGATGCTAAATTAAGTGATGCTGAACTAGAAGATGCTCTCAAAGAACTTTTAAATGTATTGGTTGGACAATTTTTAGTTGCGGCCGTTGGAGATAAGCCAATCTTTGATTTATCAGTCCCGCTTATTTTAACTTCAGAAAAAACAAATGTAGATAAATTATGGAATTCATCAAAATCAATAAAATTTATGATTGATGACAGGCCTTTAATTATTAATTTTCATTGTGAGAGGGATAACAATGACTATTAAAGTTTTGATTGTAGATGATTCAGCTGTTGTGCGTTCCATTTTTGAAAAAGAACTGTCCAGAGATCCAGCCATTGAAGTGGTTGGTACTGCTCCTGATCCATTTGTTGCCAGAGATAAAATAGTACGTTTAAAACCAGATGTTGTAACTTTGGATATTGAAATGCCAAGAATGGATGGTATTACATTTTTGCGTAAGTTAATGAAGCACTATCATCAGGACGTTGTTTGCTTGCCCCAGGAAATAAACATATGTTGATAAGACGTTCTGGGGCTAGATATTACGTAAATGTAAAGGACGGTCCGTTTGTTTCACGTCATCGCCCATCGGTAAATGTATTATTTAAATCTACTGCTAAAAATGCAGGCGTAAATAGTGTTGGTGTCATTTTAACAGGAATGGGATCTGACGGTGCAGACGGTATGAAGTTAATGCATGATGCAGGTTCATATAATATTGCTCAGGATGAAAAAACCTGCGTAGTTTATGGAATGCCAAAAGAGGCAGTAGAGCGTGGTGGAGTAGATGTTATTTGTCCACTAGATGCGATACCTGCTAAAATTCTTAGTGCATTATAACATTGTGAGTTTTTTGTATTTGATTATTTGATTAAAGGTTAAAAAGGGTATCATGGTATCTAAAAATAAAAAAGGTGCTTTTTTTTGGTTGGTTACAATAACTAGTCTCGTAACTGTTTGTTTTATTACGCTATTAACTTTAGCTATTATATTTTTTCCAAAAAACAAAGTTAGAACATTAGTAGTGTCACAACTATCGACTGTATTAAGAAGAGACGTTGTTTTGGGTGATGCTGATTTAGCTTTTAGTGCTATACCAACTATTGTATTAAAAGATTTACGCATCAGTGGTGAATATCAAAAAAGCAATGACATTATTAATATGGGTGAATTAAGAGTCTCTATAGCTTTAATGCCGTTGCTTAGTGGTAAAATAGAACTGGGTTCTGTTAGTCTACATAATACAAAAGTGTATATAGAACGTAATCAAAATGGTCGTTGGTCGTTTGATTCTATTTTAAGAAATTTAAATAATAACTCAAAAAATACCCCAGATCATAAAAAAGTTGATTCTAAGTCGCAAACCGCGTTTTATTTTTCAAAATTAAATTTTGAAAATCTCACTTTACAATTTAAAGATGATTTAAATAGGCAAAATTATACATTAAATATTAAACAATTAAATGGTGGTGGGGCGTTAAATAATGCAAATATACAATTTGAAATGCTATCCCATATATCGCAATTAAAAATAGATAAAATTGGAAATAATATTTTATTAAATGACATCACAATTGCTTGCGATATTGATGGAAATATCAAAACTAAGCAATTAAATATTAAAAATTTTAATATTGGGCATAAGTATATATCATGTAAGTTTAAAGGTGAGTTGGCTGCTTTTGGAGCAAAGCAAATTAACGGCAATTTAAATATTGCTATTGGTTCAATTAAAAAATTATTAACTTTAATGCCAAATAATATATCAAAACCCAATATTGATGGTACTGGTATAACTCTTGAATCTAAACTTAATTTAAATATTGCTAAATTACACAATATAATGCCGTTAACTAATTTGGTAGAGCAAAATGTTAATGTAAAATTAAAATGCAAAACTTTACAGGTTCAAGACCAGCACTTACAAAATGCACAAATTGATATCAGTTTAGATGGCGAAGCTCTGCGAGTGAAGAGTAATTATATTGCATTAAATAATGTCTTAGGTATGGCAGATTTTACTTTGCCACTAAGTGTTGACCCTATAGCTGAGTTAGATGTGAATTTAAAAACATTTGATATAAATGCTACAAAAATTAATCAAACTAATATTACTATCAGTGCTACGGGGTTAAATTCTAACTTTAACCAAATAGATGGTAAAATATCAGTCAATATATCTGGTGTAAAAAGTAAAATCGATAATAAATATTTAAATTTACCTTTTATAAAAATGCAAACAACATTTAAAGCTAATGTTAAATCGCAAAATTTAAATGTTGATAATTGTGTTGTATCTATACCTGGAGCTGATTTAAAAACTAAAATTAATTTAAGTAAAACTAATGGTATTACGGCTAAGGGTGTTTTGTTGTTAGCTGATTTTAAAAAATTAGCTAAGAGTGCTAAACCTTGGATATCTAATCAACCATTGCAAATAAAAAAAATAAAAGTTGGTTTTGAAGTTTTTCATCCAGCAGATACTTTTGATTTACATAATTTAAATGCAAAAGGTAACATAAATTTAAATGATATATTTTGGGATATTTATGGTATAAAAAATGGCAATATTACATATAATTTTGATGGTGATAAGCTAAATGCTCAGTTGAAAAAAATTGTTACAAGTAATGCTAATATCGATGGCAGTATTAATTTTTATCCTAATAAAATGAAACCTACTTTACAGGTTCATTTAAATCTAAATAAAATCAAATATCAAAATAAAAAATTAAATACTAGCATTAATAATGCTGATTTATTGGTGGATATAAAAACAGGGGTCAATAGCAATGTGGATGCTTCTGTTTTGTTAAATAAAATTTATTTTAATGATACACAAACGAAATTTAGTGTGCCTAAATTATCTTTAAAGACAAATTTTGATTTACAGTCAAAACAAATGGTTTGTAATAAATTAACTTTGCAGTCTTTAGGTGTTAATATAAATGCAAAGGGTATAAAAAAAGCTAATGACAATTTTACGGCACTTGTCGATATCGATATTAAGAGTTTAAATCCAATTTTAAAAGTGTTTGCGGCTAATTTATCAAATAAACTTAAATCTAATAATATAAATATACATAGCACTATTAATGGGGATATTAAAAATGGTATTCAAAAGGCAAATAGCCGTGTACAAATTAGTAAGATAAATTTTGAAAATAATTATATATCTAATCTTAAGACTTCTGTTTTATATAACCCTAAAAATGCAATAGTTGATATACAATCTTTGCATAGTAATTATGGGATTATGAGCGGATTGATTAAGTTGCAATTAGAAGATGGTTTTAAAGTTGAAGGTAAAACTAAATTGCAAAAATTTGTATTTAGCAATAAAACTAAAAAAATCACATCGCCAATGATTGAGGCATTATTTAATTGTAGTAGTTCATTAAATAAATCTAAATTAAATTATACAATGAATATCTATGGTAATAATTTAAGGATACTAGATAAGCTTAAAAAACAGCAATCATTTGCAGTTGCTAAATTTAATTACGGTGGTAAAGGTATATATAATTTAAGCAATAATAATATTACCTTTAATAAACATAAAATTAACTTTGGGAATAATCATATTTATTTAGATGGTAACATCAAAGGAAAGGGAAACGGTTTAATAAAATTAGCTATTAATATACCTGATAGCGGTCTTGTTGGTACAATTGCATCTACAATGCAATTGCCTTTAAAGGCTAAAGGTTTAGATGTTAAATTAAATGCAGTATCGCCAAATTTTTATAAAGCAAATTTAGATGATATAAATTTAAGCGGTTATGTTAATGCCTCAGAAATAATATACGATTATCACTTAATCACTGATTTAAAAGCTCCATTTAACCTTAAAAAAGGAACTTTTGTAATGCCAAAATTACATGCAAATATTGCTGAAGGTCATTTAGATGCACATTTTAAAACAATTAATTTAGGTAGTAAAAAACCTTTTAGTAAATTAACGGGTTCTTTAAATAATGCAAAAATATCTAAATTGGTGCCACCCACAGATAAAATATCCTCATTGTTGGCAGGTGATGCTACTTGTTCTATTGATAATTTATCGATTACGGGATTTAATGCTGATGAAATACGTCAATCTATTAACGGTGCTATACAATTACAATTAGAAAATGGTAAGATTTTTAAGTTTAAAACATTGCCAGAAAGTTCATTGGCTAGTCAGTCATCTTTGATTAATACGTTTATGCCATGGGTACAAAGCGCTAGTCATTTTGATAAATGGTTAAATTTGCCAGAAACGTATACATACAGTATTAGCAGAAAACAAATCAAGATTAAAAATGGTAGAGTGAATATCCCAGAAATTTATTTACATTCTGATAATGGTGTTCAAATTAAATTGAGTGGCACAATAGGTTCGGATGATAAATTAGATTTGAAATGTCAAATTTTAAATATAGATCGCTTTGTAGCATCTAAATATAAAAATGAATTTAAAAATATGAAAATTACAGAGCGTATAGGTGGCACAACACAAGAACCAAAATTACTAACTAATAATTTTCAAACAAAATTAGCAAAGCAAATAGCAATTATTCAAGTAAGAAGACAGGCTACAAAACACTTGGATTCAAAAATTGGTGGAGTTTTGGGTTCTGTTTTAGGTGTTGACAAATCTAATACAGCTCATAAATCACAAAACAGCTCTAGTAAAGATAATAAACAAAAGATAATTGAAGAAATAGGAAAAGGATTATTGCAAGGCCTGTTTAAATAAGAATTAATTTAATAGGCATGTCAATATATTAAGTCAACCCCAATACAAGATAAGACATATTAGATACTATTTTCTTGAGTTAAAATTTAATACGTGTGCCCTAATAAAATAATGTTAATTAATATTGTTTTATTAGGAGTTACGATATGTCCAAATATGTTTACGCATTAACCAAATGTTGCTGTATTATTTTGTTTATATTTATTTGTAATACACTGTTTGCAAAACCGCCTAAAACGCCAACGAGATTAAGCGTTGTTAATGCGTCTGCCAAAGGTTTGACCATATGCTTAGAGATGAGTGTCATGCTACAGATTTAGGTAGATATATTGCTACTGTAACTACATTTTGTACTTTGTACGGAACAGATCCGCATAAACTAGCTAAATTTTATTCTTATATTGAAGGATATTATCCTGACAAGGCTAGACGAGGAACGATAACTCCTAGAGCATTAAAAATTGTTAATGATATTATAGCAGAAACTATAAAACAAACTGGTATGGGTTTAATGCAAGAAATACAATAATTATATATTTATATAAGAAATTAAAAATATGTATTGAATAATTAAAAACCTTATATAAGATACTTGAAAGAGTTTTGAAAGTATTTCGAAAGGTTAAAAATGGTTTTAGGAAAGATTTCTGAAAGAAAACAGCAGATACTCAAGATTTTGGCTGATGACGCATCTATTTCTGTGTCGGAAATATCAAAGCTTTTAAAGGTTTCTGAGGTAACTATTAGAACAAACTTAAATCAATTAGCCGACAGTGGATATATTGTGCGTACTCGCGGTGGAGCACAGCCTTCTTTTCATCCAAATATTTTAGAACGTCAACGTTCTATGGTTGAAGAAAAAACGCGCATTGCTAAAGCTGCTGCCGGTTTAATAGAAGATGGCGATAACATTATGCTTGATGCTGGTACTACGCCGTCTATGTTAGTTAAATTTTTATTAGGCAAACGCGATATTACCGTAGTTACAAATTCAACATTGGTATTATCATACGCTAGAATGAATCCAGCATTAAAAGTAATATTGTTAGGCGGAGAATTTATTGCCTCTAGTGAAGCGATGGTTGGTGCCATGGCATTAGATGTGTTAAAAAAATATCGCGTTAATAAAGCGTTTTTGGGAACAGATGGGTTTTCTGAAGTTTCTGGGTTTACAGCTCATTCTGTAGAAACAGGTGAAGTAGTTAGACAGATGTCTAAACAGGCAACACAAACTTATATACTTGCCGATAGTGCAAAGTATGGTGAGGCTGGTTTTGCTCAAATACTAGATCTCAATGATGTTTATAAAATTATAATTGATTCCAATATTAGTGAAGATGCAAAAGCCAAATTAGAAGAGGCTGGTGCGGATCTACACATAGTGTGAAATTAGGAGAAAACATGGCAACAGAGGTATTAATGCCCCGTCAGGGACAATCAGTTGAATCTTGCATCATTCTTGAATGGCGCGTTAAAGAAGGTGATAAAGTAAACGAAGGCGATGCTATCTGTGAAGTAGAAACAGATAAAGCCACTTTTGAAGTTGAAGCAACGGCAACGGGAACAATTCTTGGTATTTTTTATCCAGATGGCGAAGATGTTGAAGTGTTAAAAGTTATTGCTGCTATTGGCGAAGAAGGCGAAAATATTGATGATTTACGTCCTGCCGATAACGACAGTTCTGCAGAGCAAGAAGATACTTCAGCAACAGATGTTGTTGAAACAGCTCAAGCAGATACTTCAATTACTGCGCCTACAATTCAAGCTAAAACAGACGGTATAGGCGCATCTCCAAGGGCTAAAACTTTAGCTAATGCTAAAGGGATTAGTTTAAATGCTATATCTGGTACAGGACCAGAAGGACGTGTCATAGAAAGAGATGTGCAAAACGCCTTAGTTTCAGGTGCACCTTTAACTCCTGCTGCCCAAGCATTAATGGCTAATGGAAATTTAAATGCTCCAGCAGTTGGCTCTGGCTTAGCCGGTAGAGTATTGGCTTCAGATTTAAGTACAGCTTCACCTAGCGATGCACAAATATCAGTACCAACATTGGCAGATATAGATGTACCTGTAAAAGGTGTGCGTAAATTAATTGCAGAACGTATGAAGGCGTCTTTATCACAAACAGCCCAATTGACTTTAAATGCATCTGCAGATGCAAGACAGATTTTAGCATATAGAAAAGAATGTAAAAATTCTGCTGAAGCATTGGCTTTATCTGGTATTACAATCAATGATATTGTAATGTACGCCACTGTCCAAACGCTAAAACGTTATCCAGAATTAAATGCACATTTCTTGGGCGATACCATACGTCAATTTGGCGCAATCAATTTGGGCTTTGCTGTTGACACTCCAAAAGGTTTATTAGTACCTAATATAAAAAATGCTCAAGCAATGAGTCTTAAAGAACTTTCTATGGCTGCAAAATCTTTAGCTACATCTGCAATTGATGGGTCAATAGAACCAGATGCTTTAAGCGGTGGCACTTTTACCATTACAAATTTAGGTAGTATGGGTATAGAAAGTTTTACCCCTGTTTTAAACGCTCCTGAAGTTGCAATTTTAGGTGTTTGTACAATTACACCTCGCCCTGTAATGAATGGTAGCGATGTAGAGTTTGTTCCGCATATGGGCTTATCTTTAACTTTTGATCACGCCGCCGCCGATGGCGCACCAGCTGGTCGCTTTTTAAAAGATGTTGTCGATTCATTAGCTCATTTTAATTTGACTTTGGCAGGATAAAAAAATGTATGATATTATAATAATCGGTGCTGGACCTGGCGGGTATATTGCTGCCGAAAGAGCTGGCGAAGAAGGAAAAAAAGTTTTGTTAATTGAAAAAAACGCCCTTGGTGGTGTTTGTTTAAATGAAGGATGTATACCTACAAAAACTTTATTAAATTCTGCAAAACATTATGCACATGCAAAAGAGGCTGAGCAGTTTGGCGTAACGATATCGGATGTAAACTTTGATTTAGCTAAAGCTATGAAATGGAAATTACGCGTGCGTGATACATTGCGTAAGGGCATTGCCTTTATGATGAATAAATTTAAAGTTGAAGTCATTAGCGGTTCTGCCAAGATGAAATCAGCAAACACAGTAGATGTTGACGGCACTGAATACCAAGCTAAGAATATAATTATTGGTACTGGTTCAGATCCATTTGTACCACCAATTCCAGGTGCAAATCAAGATAATGTATTAACTAGCACTGGTATTCTAGAAATAGAAAAAATGCCCAAAAGCTTAACTGTAATCGGTGGCGGTGTTATCGGTGTAGAATTTGCATCTTTTTTTGGCACATTAGGTGTTGATGTTACTGTAATTGAAATGATGGATGAGATTATCCCCTTTATGGATGCTGATCAATCTAAAGAATTGCGTAAAGCATTTAAAAAATCAAAAACAGCAACATTTGAATTAAACGCTAAAGTAGAGCGTATAGAAGGTGAAAAAGTTTATTATACTAAAAATGGTACAGAACATTCTGTAGATGCCGAAATTGTTCTTATGGCTGTTGGACGAAGACCTAATTTAAAAGGGATGGGCTTTGAGGAAATTGGTTTAGATATAACTGGTCATGGTATTGTTGTCGATGAACAAATGAAAACCAATTTACCTAATGTCTATGCAATTGGTGATGTAACTGGCAAATCTTTATTAGCTCATTCTGCATCGCGTATGGGCGAAGTAGCTGTTAATACTATATTGGGCAAAAAAGATAGAATGCGTTATAATGCTATTCCATGGGCTTTATATTCTTTGCCAGAAGCAGCGGGGTGTGGATTAACTGAAGCACAAGCTAAAGAAAAAGGCATAGAAGTAAAAACAGCTATGATGCCAATGAAAGTCAACGGGCGTTTTTTGGCCGAAAACGCTAATGCACCAGGCAGTTGTAAGGTTGTAGTTGATGCTAAAACCAATGTTATTTTAGGGGTTCATTTACTAGGTGGTATTTGCTCTGAAATGATTTGGGGAGCTGCCAGTTTAATTGAAACAGAATTGCGCGTTGAAGAAATTAAAGAAATTGTATTTCCTCACCCAAGTGTTTCAGAAATTATCAAAGATACTCTTTTTACCATTCATTAAAATAGGAATAAATAATGCCAAAATCACAAAACGTTTGCCCTAAAGAAGCTTTTAAACCTTCTAAAATTAAATTCAAAGATATACCAGTTAATCAATATAAAAGTGATATCAAAGCAGAAATTAAAGCTCATGGTAAAGATGGACTAAAAAAAATGCTTTATGATATGATGATTATTCGCGAGTTTGAAACAATGTTGAACTCTATTAAAGTTCAAGGTTCGTATCAAGGTATGGAATACAATCACCCTGGTCCAGCTCATTTATCTATCGGTCAAGAGGCAGCAGCCGTTGGACAAGCAGCAGCATTAGGCGTAGAAGATTTTATATTTGGTTCACATAGATCGCATGGTGAAATTTTAGCTAAAACATTTTCTGCTATTAATCAATTAAATGATGATGAGTTAAACAACATTATGACTAGTTTTATGGATGGTAATATCCTTAATGTTGTTAAAGATGGCGATAGTAAAGATGTAAAAGATTTAGCTGAAAACTTTATTCTTTATGGAACATTAGCTGAAATTTTTGCTCGTCAAAATGGAATCAACAAGGGTTTGGGTGGTTCAATGCACGCATTTTTTATCCCTTTTGGTTCTATGCCAAATAATGCTCTTGTAGGTGGTTCTGCCGATATATCTGTAGGTTCTGCATTATATAAACGTATTAATAAAAAACCTGGTATTGTCATTGGTAATATAGGTGATGCTTCTATGGGATGTGGACCAGTTTGGGAAGGCTTAATGTTTGCTGCAATGGATCAATACCGTACTCTTTGGAATAATGATTTAGGCGGTTCTCCTCCTGTAATGATTAATGTTTTTAATAATCATTATGGTATGGGTGGTCAAACACAGGGCGAAACAATGGGGTATGATATGTTGGCGCGTATTGGTGCTGGTGTCAATCCAGAACAAATGCATGCCGAGCGTGTTAACGGATATAATCCACTGGCAGTAGCTGATGCAACTAACCGTAAAAAAGAAATTTTATTAAGCGGAAAAGGACCTGTATTTATGGATACAGTAACATACCGCATATCTGGTCATTCACCTTCTGATGCTTCTTCTTACAGAACTAAAGAAGAAATCGAAGCATGGGAAAAAGCAGATTGTATTGCCAGTTATAAAAAATATTTAATAGATAATGATATTATCACCGATGCTGAAATCGAAGATATGCAAACAAAGGTTATCGGTAAAATTACTACTGCTATGAAACTTGCAATCGATGAAGATATTTCTAAATATAGTGATCCAAAATTAATTGCGGATTTGATGTTCTCTAATCAAAAAGTAGAAAAATTTGATAATCGTGAACCAGAAGTATTATTGCCAATGGAAGAAAACCCACGCGTAAAACAATTAAAACGCAAAGAAAGATTTGGTTTTGACGCTAAAGGTAAAGCTATATCTAAAAATAAAGTATATCAATATCGCGATGCTATTTTTGAAGCTATGATGCATCGTTTTTATACAGATCCAACTATGATTGCTTATGGTGAAGAAAATCGCGATTGGGGTGGAGCATTTGCTTGTTACCGTGGTCTAACTGAATCTATTCCGTATCATAGATTGTTTAATTCACCAATATCTGAAGGTGCCATAGTTGGTACAGCAGTAGGTTACGCACTTTCTGGCGGACGTGCTGTTGTCGAGTTAATGTACTGTGATTTTATGGGACGCGCAGGTGACGAAATTTTTAATCAAATGTCAAAATGGCAATCTATGTCTGCTGGTATTTTAAAAATGCCTTTAACTTTAAGAGTTTCTGTAGGTAACAAATATGGAGCGCAACACTCTCAAGACTGGAGTGCAATGGTGGCGCATATTCCAGGTTTAAAAGTATACTATCCAGCTACGCCTTATGACGCTAAAGGTATGTTAAATGCAGCCTTGGCAGGTACTGACCCTGTCGTATTTTTTGAATCTCAAAAAACTTATGATTTTTCAGAACAATTTGAAAAAGGTGGTGTACCAGAAGGATATTATGAAATTGAAGAAGGGCAACCTATTGTTCGCAAAGAGGGTTCTGATATTACAATTTTAACTCTTGGGCCAGTATTATATTCTGGTATGCAAGCGGCTGAAGAATTGGCTCAAAAAGGTCTGTCTGCCGAGGTTATTGATTTGCGTTTTGTCAATCCACTAAATTATGATATTATTGTAGAATCTGTTAAAAAGACAGGTAAGGTGATATTGGTTTCAGATGCCTGTGAACGCGGATCTGCCTTACATAATATTGCCAATAATATTACAACATTGGCGTTTGATTATTTAGATGCACCTCCAGTTGTAATTGGTGCAAAAAATGAGATTTCCCCAGCTGCTGAAATGGAAAAAGATTACTTTCCTCAAGTTAGTTGGATAATTGATGCGATTCATGAACGTATCCTTCCTATAGAAGGACACCAAGTATCTCACAACTATACTCGCGGTGAGTTGAGTCGTTTATATAGAGCGGGTATATAGTAATTTTGATGGATTCTATCTATCAATCTTTATTGGCCTCCAGCGCCGCGGTGAGACTCGATAAACTTCGAGCCGCCGTTGGCGCTTTTAATCCTCCTGTACAAACAGATGAGGTAAATAATCATGTTCATACTAATTATTCGTTTTCTCCACATACGCCTACTGCTACTGCATATTGTGCTATAATGGCGGGATTGTCAACGGTGGGTAGTATGGATCATGACTCCGTATCTGGTGCAAACGAAATGAGCGAAGCTGGTAAAATCATTGGTATTGCTACCACCGTAGGATGTGAAATTAGAGTGGATTTTTCTAAAACTGCTATGGCAGGGCGTAAATTTAATAATCCTGATTCACAAGATATTGTTTATATGGCAATACACGGAATACCTCATCATAAGCTAGATGATGTAAAAGAGTTTTTAAAACCAATTTGCCATTACCGCAATTTACGCAATCAAAAACAAATTGAAAAATTAAATTCTATTATAATGCCACTAGGTGTAGAGCCTTTAGATTTTCAAAAAGATGTAGCAAAAATTTCATCTGCACAAGAACAGGGTTCTATAACCGAACGTCATATTTTATATGCATTTGCTAAAAAAATAGTCAAGCAAGCTGGTAAAGGTCAGAATTTGGTAAATTTAGTGTCTAATGATTTAGGTGTTGAATTGTCAAATAATATAAAATCTTTATTGTTAGATATTGAAAACCCTCACTATTTATATGATTTGTTGGGGGTGTTAAAAGGTTCTTTTTTGCCTAAATTTTTTGTGCAACCAGATAATAACGAGTGTGTAGATGTGCAAAAAGCTGTAGATTTTGCCAATGCTATTGGTGCTATTCCAGCCTATGCTTATTTAGGCGACGTGGAAGAATCACCAACTGGTGATAAAAAAGCCGAAAAATTTGAGGATGCTTTTTTAGATGAGCTAATGTTACTGATTAAAGAGATTGGATTTAAAGCTGTAACATATATGCCTCCGCGCAATAGTCTAAAACAGCTAGAACGTATACAAGCTTTATGCAAACAATATAATTTTATGGAAATTTCAGGCGTTGATATTAATAG
>JAMOSO010000055.1 GCA_027063065.1 Planctomycetota bacterium
TTAACTAAATCTTTACGGGTGGTGTTTTTGTATAGTAAAAATTCTTGCAACACTTGTTTTTGTAGGTTTTTTTTCATGGATGCTCTTGTTGAGTTTCTTAAATAATAAACAAAAGCGTATATTAAACAGTCTTTTTTATTAAAAACAAGACTAAAAGCAAAAAAATGGTTGATTTTAGTCTTAAAACTACGCATATTAAATTTTATTAATAATATATTTGGTATAACTAACTTAAAAAGGAAATTAATATGAGACAAATAAGTAGAGTGGCTCCAGAGTGGTGGGATTATACAACTTTAGATAAGGAGTTATTAGATAGGGCGGCATCGTTGAGTGTTGAAGATTTGCAAGGCCTTTCAAGGGATGGCTTTACAGTAAAGATTTATGATACTAAAGAAGAATTCTTTTTGGCAGAGGCCTTAGAATATATCGAAGCTTGGAGCAAAGCCACTTCAGATATGCCTGCTGGCATTTGTGGTCCAATTGGCCCTACGGAGCAATTGCCATTGGTAGCTCAGTTGGTTAATTCTTTAAATTTTGATCTTAAAAATTGTCATTTTTGGGGAATGGATGAGTGGGTTGTCGATGGTAAGGAAGCTGATATTAATTTTCCTTTGGGGTTTGCAAAGGCCGATATGGATTTGTGTTTTAATAAAATACGCCCAGAATTGGCTATGCCTAAGGAAAATTTTCATTTTCCAGCTGTTGATGCAAGTGCTTATACAAAAAGTTACGATGATTTTAGATGCGTGCTTATGCAGGGTGGTCAAGGAGAAGTTAAACACTGGGCTTTTAATGATCCACTAAAAAGAGAGGGCGCTTATCAAGATGTTCCGCCTACACCAGAGGATTATCGCAAGTTGTCAACTCGTGTAGTTGATTTGCACCCTATGACGCTAATGCAAAATGCCAGGACTTCAGGTGGTGGAACTGTACAAAATGTACCGCATCAGGCTGTCACTGTAGGTCCTGTTGAAACTTGGAAGGCGGAAACCGTTTCAATATGGCACCCTGGACACCATGATAATCCTTTTGGAATGCGTTTGACTACTTTAATGATTTCGCAAAAAATTATTGATGCTTCAGTACCTATGTCGTTGTTGGGGGATCATCCCAATGTTAGGTTTAGCTTTCTTAGAGATGGTATAGGTGTCTGTGATGTGGAAATGCATTAAGGAGTTTATTTATGGATAATAAAAAGGTCGCTTTGGCAGTTGGTTGTCATCCAGATGATATAGAATTTATGATGTCTGGAACCCTAATGCGTTTAAAAGATGTTGGTTATGAAATTCATTATATGAATTTAGCCAATGGTAGTTGTGGTAGTCAAAATTATAGTGCAGAAAAAACAGCGCAAATTAGACGTGAAGAGTCCATAAAGGCAACAGAATTGATAGGAGCTATTTATCACGAGAGTATCGCCTATGATTTGGAGGTGTTTTACAATAAAGAGTTGTTATCTAAAATGGCTTCTATTATTCGAGATGTTAAACCAGAGATAATTTTAACTCACTCGCCAATAGAATATATGGAAGATCATTCAAATACTTGTCGGTTGGTTGTGTCGGGGGCGTTTACACGGGGGATGCAAAATTTTGCAGTTAGTCCTAGCCGTGCAATTACAACTCAAGATGTAACAATTTATCACGCTTTGCCGTATGGTTTGCGTGATTTATTTAATAAGCCAGTTACTGCTGATTTTTATATAGATATAGAGTCAAAAATTAATGCAAAAAAAGATATGTTGGCCTTGCATCAAACCCAAAAGGAGTGGTTAGATCAAACTCAGGGATTGGATAGTTATTTAGAAACTATGCAAAAGATGTGTGCAGATATGGGGGTGTTGTCTAAGCAATATAAATTTGCTGAGGGTTGGACGCGCCATTTGCCGTTAGGGTTTTGTTCTGAAGATGCCGATCCGCTAAGTATTTTAAAATAGTCAATGATTAAAAGCTTATTTATTGACATTTTTTAGCATCAGGTAACAATAAAGTTTTATTTTAAATTGGGATAATATGATTATAGATGCTTTAAAACATATTTTAGCTGGACAAGATTTGGCTTTTGATGAGATGGTAACTGTCTTTGATCAAATAATGTCTGGTAAGGCTAGTGATGCTCAGATAGGTGGTTTTTTGATCGGCTTACGCATGAAGGGCGAAACTGCAACAGAGGTAGCTGCGGCTGCGTCGGTAATGCGTGAAAAAGCCACTAAAATAATGGCGCCAGAAGGCAATATTTTAGACACTTGCGGTACAGGTGGTGATGGTCAAAGTAGTTTTAATATATCTACGGCAGTTGCTTTAGTGGCAGCTGGTGCTGGAGTATGTGTGGCAAAACATGGAAACAAATCAGTTTCTTCTAAAAGTGGCAGTGCTGATGCTTTGGCACAATTGGGGGTTAATATTAATGCCGATTTAAATAAAGCTCAAACTGCAATGAAAGAAGCAAATGTGGGATTTTTATTTGCACCAATGATACATGGAGCAATGAAATATGCTATAGGAGCCCGCAAACAATTGGCTCAACGCACAATTTTTAATATGTTAGGTCCTTTGACAAATCCAGCAGGTGCTAAACATCAATTATTGGGTGTGTTTTCGACAGAGGCACAAGATAAAATGGCCAAGGCCTTGTTGGATTTGGGTACTACCCATGCTATGTTGGTATGTAGCCAAGATGGTATGGATGAAATATCTATATCGGCGCCTACACGTGTTTTAGAGATTTGCAATAATGCAATTAAAGAGATTGTTATAACCCCAGAGGACTTTGGAGTGCAAAGTGTAGTTGATGCTGATTTATCGGTGCCGTCATCAAAGGACAGTGCAAAATTAATTGCTGATATTATCGATGGTGTACAAACTGATTATAGGCGTGATATAGTTTTAATTAATGCCGCAGCGGCCATTTATGTGGCTGACAGAGCCGATAATTTTATAAATGCTATGCAAATGGCAAGGGAGGCAATATCTAGTGGTGGGGCTAGAGTAGCCTTGGATAAACTGATAGCAATTAGTAACTCTTAAAAGTTTATGATATTTTTTAGATGTTGATGGTATATAAGTTTATAAAGCGGTTGAGATAATTTTGGCAATTTATAAATTTGCTTTGTCTAGAGGTAAATTTGTAAAATTGCCTCTAAAATGCACTCCTATTTTAAAGGCTTTTAATCTTAGTTAAATAGGTTGTGATTACAGTTGTTTTATGCTCATATAATATATAGAGACGTTGTGTACAACGTCTCTATATATATTGCATTTAGTTTTGTAAAAATACAAATCTACATTCATCAGGAGCTAAATTATTTGCTTCTAGTCCAGCTTCTATAACACCGTCATTAAGCGGAGAAAAAATGGTTAAGCTTGAGTATCCAATAATACCATTGAATAATCGTTTTATTTGATCTGCGCGTTTACTTGACCTGTAGACAGTGATATTGCGAAATTGACTTTTGCAACCATTACCATCTACTCCACCACCTAGTGTGAATATTTTTGGTTTGATTTTCCCACCATTAGTGCTTACCGAGTTGTCGTTGACATACAACGTAGTTTTTTTCAATGCTTTTCTGTGTGTCAATGCGATATGATAAAGTTTATTTGTTTCGATTTTAATGTTTGAATCTATCTGAACGTTTTTGTCAGACACATATATAAGTGTATTGTTAGGTGAAACTTTGATTTTATTTTCATTAACAGCGGCAATTATACTATTTGGTGATGGTATTTGTGAAAATTTAACATCAAAAGCAAAAGAAAAAGATCCCATAAAATATCTTGGTACAAATTTCATTGCGGGTTTATTTTTTTGCTTTGCTTCAAAGTTAAACCACGTATTAACAGGGTTAATAGAGGATAGACAACCTTCCATATAGTTGTCAAATACTCTTGGTGGGATGGATAAAAGCATCTCCTTATGGCCTTTGTTATTTGGATGTGCATCATCTGTAGAATATCCTTCTATCCACTTTCCTGTTCCGTCGTCAATGCTTCCCATAAAATCAAATGATATCACAGGCCATCTGTCTAATTCTTCATTGAATTTTTTGACATACGCATAATTGACTGCATTGTATTTTTTATGTGGATAACAATTGGTTACCATAGGGACAATGCCATGTTTTCTTAATAACTGAATAATTTTTTTAATATTTCTACGAAACATAAAATAAGCGCCAGGACCATTGCGAATCCCTTCGTTTCCTAAAGATAATCCAATAATAGCAACATCTGGTTTTTCAGGAAAAAGATCGGTATCCAATCGTGATAAAACATCTCTAGTATTGTTACCGTTAATAGATTTGTTGACGTATTCCCAATTGCGTTGTTTTAATATTTTGCCTAACATATTTGCCCAACCATTGCCATCCTTGGTTCCTCCTCCATTTGCTACGGATGAGCCAATGATAGCTATTTTCAGACGACTATTTTTTAAAATAGCTTTTTTATACTCAGCAGAGTTCTTTTGCAAGTTTGCAAAAGTAATAGAGTTACAACAAACTGACAATATTGTGATGGCAAATGTTGTTAAATTCTTTTTACATTTTTTCATTTAAAATTTCCTTTTTATTAAAATTATAGAGGAGTGTTTTGATTGAGATCGATATCTTATTGATAGTGCATTATTTTTTATTTAGAAATACAGGTTCTCCAGTTTTGGCGCTTTCATAAATTGCATCTAAAATTTTCATAATTATTATTCCCTCTTCTCCTGTTGCAATATGCGGTGTATCATTTATTATCGAATCAACAAAGTGATGTATTGCATTTTTTGCTTCAGGAACAGGAGGGTGAAGTTTCATATCATATTGACAGCCATCTTTTTCAATATATATTATTGAATCAAAATCTTCTTCTAAACCACATGTCATAGCCCAATGCATTACAAGGCTCATAACTGGTGGCCAATCGCGAATCAAACTGTGAGTGCCATCAATATCGTGAATCACATGTGTAATTTCACGAATACCGAATGGGTTGATTAACTCGATAGAACTTTCGGCACATTTAGAATCATCGATAACTATCACAATTTAAGTATCCGATTTTTTATTTCCAAATGCATCAAATTGCTTAACATAAGAAATTAATTTATTAAAATTGATTGAAGCAGTTCCTATTCGTTGATCAGAAGCGCCATAGCCCATTATTAATTCGCCATTATCTAAAACTAGACCTGAACATGTAAATACGCATGGAATTGTAAAGTCGCCTTTAAGCTCCCACTCTTTATCAGCAAATAGTAATCGTTCAGATGGACGATGTATTATTTCTGGAAAACCATTATCTCTTTCTTTCAAAATCATAAATGATTGAGTGTATCCTATCTCATCATTTTGTTTGCCATGGTATGGTAATAGCCATTCTCCATCAGAAATTTCAATTGGAGCCCAGCTTGCGCCTATTCGGTTTTGTTCCCATTCAAATGTCGGCACAGCAAAAACTTCTCTGTGGTTATTGTCGTCAGGTAAACTTTCTAAAGAATCAGCTGTAGCCATAAAAATAGAAGGGGCAGTTAAGTCTTTGCCAATTTCATAATTCCATGGATGTTTAGGACGATGAATACAAACGATTTTTTCTTCGCCATCGATTTTTAATTTACGAGGAAACAACACTACATCGCGGTCGTCGCTAGTGTCGGGGTTGTGCATAGGACCTATTAAATCAAAGGCATTTGCGTAGTCTTTAGATTTTAAAGCATCGAGGTTTGTTTTGTATAATAAAGTAACAGTACTGTTTTCAGTTACGGCAGTTCCAAAGTTGTGTTGACCAGTTAGCGCCCAATTTGGCATACATTGAACTGGGTCGTCATGATCCCAATATGGACCAGGAGGGAAAGCGCGACATGCCACAACTAAGTATAGTTCCTTTTCAAAATAAAATAGACGAGGATCTTCAATGCAGCCATTTGCATAATTAATCAATGTTTTTCCCGAAGCGTTTTTTATTATCAGTTCTTCTTCAGAGTTTTTTAACTCTGGTGTCATGGCAGGTGTAGAGAAGTCAAAATCCCAATTTTCGCCAGAGTCCTTGCTTACGGCGTAGCCTAAAAAAATAGGATATGGCAAAGGTTTGTCTGGTAGTTGGTATTCTGGATAAGGTCCAGTGGCACGAAACAGCATATGTATCGTATTGTTGTCGTTAGGGTCTTTTGTCATAGCGGGGTTTAAAATCATTTTGCTTGCCCAAGGACAGTCTTCCGGGGCGCTTATAACACAGGTTTTTTTGTATTCTAACATTACACATTTCCTTTGTTTGTTATTATTTGTAGTAACAGTTTATTTGATGATTAATATAATATCACTTATATGACAAGTCAATAGGTCATCATATATTTGCAGATACAAGGTGAGGTAGTGCAGTTTCTTGTATAGATACTGATGTGTGCCATACAGATCCACGAGGTGATAAATATTTAATATGACACTTCCCTGTCTTATAAGTCAAGAATCGGTCAAAAACAGTAGTAAGTGCTTTAGTTTATTGGATAAGACGATAGCTATGTAGCAAAGTAAAGTTGCATAGGAGAGTTTTGTTTTATTCAAAGGCTTTTAAAAGTTCAGGCAAAAGTTGTTTTTTACGGCTTAAAATACGAGGTAAGTCGTAAAGGTTGGTGTCGATTTTATGGTATGGAATATTGTTGATAAGGTAGCGTTTGCCACATACTAATAATACAGAATTTTCTGCTATTACATCAGTTACCAAGAGGCAAGCAACGTCTAGGTTTTCGCTAATTAAGACGTTTTCTAATTCTTGCAATAAAACGTCTTTAGTTGTATTAAAGTTATGAAAGCCATTTTCTTCTATTTGTGAAACCGCAAAAGTGTATTTGTTGGTATTATATGTTTTGTAATCCGATTTAATTACTTTTGGGGCAGTAAAGCTGGCGATTACCGAGCCCACATCAAGGGTCTCTTCTAATAGCTTTGCACCGCTGTATTCGCATAGGTGTTCTAGTTCTTTAATGGCATTTTTATCGCGAAATGTTGAAGTTGGACTGCGTAGGAACAGTGTGTCAGTTACAATGCCACCAAGTAAAATACCCGCTATATCTTTTGGGGGTATAATATTGCTTTCTTTAAACATTTCGTAAATAAGTGTGCAGGTTGCTCCAACAATATCGCAGGTTATTTTGATTGGACGTTCAGTTGGTCCAATGCTTATGCGGTGGTGGTCTACAATCTCGATAATTGGTAGTTCGTCGGCACCATGAACAGCTTGGTTTAATTCGTTGTGATCTACTAATATTAGATTGGTAGGTGGTTCGTCTTCAATTTGTAGTTTAGAAAAAGTCCCCGTTACAAAATTGTTTTCATCAACCACAGTAAATAAGTCATCACTAGATTTGCGTAATATATGCTTAATATCATGTAGGTGGTCAGATGAGTAAAAAGTGGTTACGTTTTCTTGTAATAGTAATTTTACAGGTGAGCTAAATTTTAAGCGACGTACCGCTGTAGCAGAGTCAAACGCTGTTTGTAAAATGGCAACATTATATTTATTGGCCATATTTAATATGTAAGATGACACGGTTTTCTTGCCAGTGATAATTAGCATAGCAATGCCACATTCGATAGCTAAAGCTTGTAATGCTTCTCGGTTGCCAATGACCAGTGCGATGGTTTTGGTGTCGGCAGCATTAAAATGGGCTTTGGCGTTTTTGCGATCCATTGCACCAACAAATACATTTAGTTTTCTTAATTTGTCGGGGTTAGTTGGTTGATTGCATACTTTGGCGTGTAGGGCAGTAGCTGCTAAGTTTATAGAACTTGTTACGCTACGTCCAAATAAGCCAGAGTTGTTGCCATCTAAGTTAAAGTTAGAAGACTTTTGAAAAAAACGTTTGGTTAAATCGAATAAGGAAATCATTCCTAAATATTTATTGTTGTCGTCAACTACTGGTAAGCGATCGCTGTAGTTTTCTTGCATTAATTGTGCGCCGTGTAATAAGGTGGCGTTTTGATTTATGGTGGCAGGGGTTTGATTCATGATATCGTCAATAGTTGGGGCAATATCTTGTAATATTGGTGGTAATTCAACGCCAAATTTTTTAAATATAAATGCGGTTCTTGCTGGTGCTTTGCCTGCCGAGGCTGCCGAGATGTGCTTGTGTCCTTGGGCTTTTTTTAGATAGCTCAAGGTGATGGCGGCTGCGATTGAATCTGTGTCAGGATTTTTATGTCCAATAATAATGGTGTTTTTTCTATTCATAATGGAGATTGTGAAGAAATTAGCATAAAGGTCAAATATTGTTTTACAAAAATTATATTTAAAATATGAAAATATATTTGCCTTCGTTATAATACATAAATGGCTAAACATTTACCGCTTATTGCTGATATGAATGAATTATTAGCATTGTTTCATAAATCGACAAATCTTCAGGCTTTTTTGCAAGAGATGGTTGAATTGGTTGCAAGGCATATTTCTACGCAGGTAGCTTCTATTTATTTTTTAGATGATGAACAATTGGTTTTAAAGGCCAATCATGGTTTAAATGAAAAAGCAGTCGATGTATTACATATATCTATCAACGAAGGATTGGTTGGTAAGGCTATGTTGGATTTATGCCCTGTATTAGATAATCAGGCAAGTAAAAATCCCCATTTTAAATTGATTGATGGTTTGGATAGTCAGTTATACGATTCCTTTTTGGCTGTGCCAATTGCCAGGGGTTTAAAACGTATAGGTGTATTGGTTGTTCAGCGTGATATTACACATCCATTTGATGAATATGACACCTTGGCTTTAAGCGCTATTACATCTCAATTAGCTATGCTAATTGAGCAGACTCATTTGTTGATGAGCGCTGGTTTGCCAGTTAAAAAAACTAAGAGATGTTCAGAAATAATCTCCCGTAAGGTTGATGTTAAAACTGCTTCTCGTGGGCGAGCTTATGGTAAATTGTCCCATGGTCGCAAGCAGTTGTGGCCACCAAGTTTGCCAAAAACTTTGCCAGAATTTGGTTTGGAAGATTTTAAAATCGCGATGGGTTTGACGGTCAGTCAGTTGGAAAGGTTGCAAAAAAGAGTTGAAGAAACATTATCAGATGTTGCATCCTTAATTTTTACCTCTCATTTGTTGATGCTTAAAGATCCCGCTTTTGGCGGTAGAATGATTGATGAAATTCATGCTAATGTACATCCAGCCCAAGCTATTTGTAAGGTTGTAAATGAGTATCGTGGTATTTTTGCTAAAAGTCCTAATCCTGCTATGCAAGAAAAAGTACAGGATATAAGTGATTTGGGTGCGCGCTTAATTAATAATTTATTAGACGAACCAATGGCAGAGTTAAATGCTAATCACGGTATAGTGGTCGCAAGGGATTTGGCTCCATCGGATATTTTGACCTTATCTGCTGAAGGGGTTGAAGGTTTGGTTTTAATTGGCGGTGGCGTTACATCACATGTGGCAATTTTGGCTCGTTCGTTGCATATTCCATTGGTTATTGCTGATGAGAATAGTTTGTTGGATTTGCCAAATGGGGCAGAATTATTAATTGATAATGGAGTGTTATTGATTAAACCAGATATGCAAGCTATTGCCGAGTATCATCAGCGGGTTAAAAATGATGGTTTAAATGATGACAAAATAAAGTGTGTAGGTCCTTTGTTTACTAGTGATGCAGTGTCGGTCAAATTGGACATTAATGTAAATTTAGTTACAGATGTTGAATACGCGAAGGATTATCATCCAGATGGTATTGGGTTGTATCGTACAGAATTTCCATTTATGTTGCGTTCTGCATTGCCGACTGAAGAAGAACAATATCAAATATTTAGTCAGGTAGCACAGGGGGTTGGTAAAAATCCATTGACGATTAGGACTTTAGATGTTGGTGGTGATAAAATGATGGCTTATTACGAATCACCTAAGGAAGAGAATCCTTTTTTAGGTTTGCGTTCCATACGTTTTGCTTTAAAGCATCGCGAGTTATTTAGACATCATTTACGTGCTATCTTGCGAGCAAGTGTAGGTAAAGATTTAAAAATAATGTTTCCTGTTATTTCATCTATTGAAGAAATACGTGTAGCAAAACGTGCGGTAGTTGAGGCTATTGGTTCTTTGGTGGCTGAAGGGGCACCTTGCAATAGTAAGCCAAAGCTTGGCATTATGATTGAGGTGCCGTCAGTTTTGGCGTTGATTGATGAAATAGCTGCTGAGGTTGACTTTTTTTGTTTGGGAACAAATGATTTTGTGCAATACTTGCTATGCGTTGACCGTACAAATGAGATGGTGGCGGATTTTTATTGTTCGCATCATCCTGCTGTAGTTAGAGCTTTAAATATTGTGGTGAGAGCCGCTGATAAAGCTGGTATAGAATTATCGGTTTGCGGGGATATGGCACATAATGGGGCGTATATACCTTTGCTTATAGGTTTAGGTGTTAGGCGCTTAAGTGTTGACGGGGCTTATTTGTCATCGACGCGCAAAATTGTCGAAAGCATTAATTGTGCTAAGGTTAAAGTTATGGCGCAAAAGGCGTTAGAGTGCACGGTTATAGATGAAATAGCCGACTTGTTGAATATAGAAGAACGCTATCATATTGCTTGTAAACATATTTAGCATATATTTAAATATTAATATAATATCTTATTAAATTACCAACGCTCTGACTATAAGGTTCTTTACGCGTAGTTTGTGCCAATATTACTATGCAAATTTTAAAAAAGTTACTAGGCAAATTTTGATAATCCCTTGACATTGTTTAAATAAAAACTATCTTCATATTAGATATACGACATTTTAGGATTTATACGATGAATAATGTAGAGAAAAAAATAAAGCAGGGCAAAAGGGACTCAGGGCTATTGATTAGAAGCTTTATTGTGGATAATTTTAAGCCTGGCGAGATGATTCCTGGCGAGGCTGAGTTAATTAATTCATTGAATGTTAGTCGTTACTCTGTATTAAAAGAATTAACATCCTTAGTGGCTGAAGGTGTTGTTGAACGTCGACAAGGTTGTGGCACGTTTATGTCTAAACGCGGTTCAAGTATCAATTCGCATAATATAGCATTTATAGCTAATGAATTTGAAGCTCATATGAATATTGAGATTATGCGAGGTGTAGATGATTATTTGCGTGATACAGATTTTAATTTAGTACTTTTAAATAGTAATTTTAATAAAGAATGTGAAGTTCTTAATCTTGGAAAGGTTAGAGGTGGACGTTTTGGTGGTGTGTTGGCGATTTTAGATCCCGATGCAGAGTCTTTAAAGGAGGCTAGTTCTATAATAGATGACGGTATTCCTTTTGTGCAGATTGATAGAAGTTATAATGAAATTAACGCGCCTATTATAGAGTCTAGCCATCAAGCAGGTGCGTACAAGGCTGTTGCGCATTTAATTGCGATGGGACATACAAACATTGCCCATATTACTTTTGTAGACCCTGAATACTCGTCATTATCCTCAGTTAAACAAAGATACTTAGGTTATAAACAGGCTTTAGAAGATCATGGAATAGAGTTTAAAGAAGATTATGTAAAGCAGATTAATATTCTTGGCCCAGGTCGCAAATTACCTGACTGCATGAAAGATTTGTTGGGTTACGAGTCAATGCATAAACTTTTATCTATGAAAGAAACTCCAACGGCAGTGTTTTTATTGAATGACTCAATAGCTAAGGGTGTTTATAAGGCTATTAATAATCATGGTTTAGAAGTAGGTAAAGATGTTAGTGTCATCGGTTTTGATAATGATATTTCAGCCCAGTATTTAAATCCTCCACTAACTACTGTAGAGCAGGCCTTTAGAAAGATAGGCAATCAAGCAATGCAATTATTAGAAGAAATTATGGAAGGAAAATCGCAATCTAAAAAACATATCGAAATTCATGGTGAGTTAATTATTCGCGATAGCGTCAGAAGATTGACCAGATAATTTATGTACTATATTTTGTAAAATAATGAGGGTAAGCATGGCCAAAAAATTAATAGGTGAGTTTAGAGGTAAATTTTTTACTCTAATAGAATTATTAGTAGTGATTTCTATTATTAGTATATTGGCTAGCATGTTGTTGCCATCTTTAAAAAATGCCAAAGAAAAAGCTGTGCGTATTTCATGTATGAATAATTTTAAACAAATAGGCTTGGCACTTGTAATGTATTCATCGGATTTTAGAAATATTCTTCCAAGGCCTGTTAGGTATGACACAAACTTGCGTGGACATGGTTATATCAATGCTAGTGGTGATGATGGTGTAGGAGGATATGGTCTTTTAAGTAAAGAAGGCTATTTATCTGATGTTCATGCTTATAATTGTCCAGCGGTTAAAGGACATATATCTAGTTGGTATGCTAATACTACTATGCGTATTGCATCAATGTCTGGCGGCGATAGGTTGGAATGGCATACATGGAAATATCCAAATAACGGAACTTACTGGTTATCGGCAGATTTTAATCCAACTGCAAATTATGATTACGGTACTTACGGTAGGGGAGCAAATCATAATTATACAGGTTTAAATGTTCAATACAGTGACGGTCATGTGCAATGGGAAATCCCCATTTGGGAAGCTTATGATAATAATAGATTTAGCTATTTAAACGGTCATTACGATTTACAGTAATAATTAATATAAAACACAATCGTTGAAAGGAAAAATATGATAAAAAGATGCTCAGTAATTGTTGCATTGATTTTGGTTTCTTGTCAGAAACCGCAAAATTTGCAAACGCACAAGATGCAAATAGCCAAAGAGACACCTAAAGCTAGTTATGTAGTAAATCCAACGCAGATATTGCTTTTTGATAACTTAGATGGTCAATCTTTAAATTTAGTTGATAATACCGCTGGTAAAATTAGCGCCAACACAACATTTGTACCTACAAAATACAATAAGGGTTTTCTGAGTGGTGAAGGTGTAGGTAATCGTTGTATTACATATAAAGGCGAAGGTAATTTTAATCCTTTGCAAGGCACTTTAGAATTATGGGTGCAAATAGGTGATAAATTTGCAAAGAACAAGCACAATGAACATTTGGCTACTTTAAAAATAGATGACAATAACTGTATTGGTTTATATTACAATTTTAAAAATAATGCTTTAATGTATTGGATTAAAGATGCCGATACTCCAGGGCAAAATATTCATCAAAAAGAATTAAATACCTTTATGGGCGGTCCTGTATTAGATTGGCATGCAGGAGAAAGACATCATATTGCTATAACGTGGCAAAAAGATCATACATTAATGTATATTGATGGCATAAGTGCGCGTTGGCAAAATTACCGTGGGCAATTATATGCCAAATTTAATAAAAACTCTAAAATTGAAATAGCTAGAGATAGTAATTTTATAATTGATGCGATTAGAATTTGGAATAATGCCAGAGCACCACGCCGCTTAGATAAAGCCCCTTCTTTGGCCGATGCCAATGAGGTTTTTAGTTATAAAACACATCCAAAAATTTCACAATTAGGTAGTGAAAACACCATTAATAATGGCAATACAGTTTTAGCGGTTGCACCTGCTACTGGATTGCCTTCGATACTTGCGGATAAGCAAAAGAAAGTAGCATTAATTTGGGGTAAAAGTGATTTGTTTTTTAATAAAAAGAAAATACAAATAGATGCTGATGTTAAATATAGTGCTAATCAAATTACAGGTTCACTTAATTTGATTAATGAACCAGTAATAAAAGCTCATAGTAAATATATTCGTGATCAAAAAGGTATAAAGTTAGAATTGATATTAGAAAACACCGGTGATAAAGTTTGGAAAAAAGATGTAACTATTACTTTTGATGCCTTGACTAAAGATAGTATGGGTTTTATGGCGCTCTCTGGTGCACCGTTTAATATGGTTGATGGCGTTGTTAGTTATTGCGGTACTAAACAAGGTAATCAGGTTGTAGGTAGCGCACATCCTTCGGCTTATATACCCATGGCAACTGTATATCAGTCGTCTAAAGATTATGGTTTTACAATAACCGAACCAATGGATACACCGGATTATTTGACCATTGATTTTGGTCATGATTTTCCAAGCGATCAACTGGCTATGATTAATCGTGATGTATTGATAAAAGCCAATTCACAGAGAGTTTTAACATATTATATAACTGTACATGCAGGTGATTGGCGCGCTGGATTAAAATTTGTAAATGATAAATTTCCTAAGACATTTCAATCAGTTATAAAAGACAATTCTAAAGTTGATGGAGGAATGGTAATAGGTACCAGAAGTGACAAAGCCTTTCTCGATGGTGTAAAAGGAACAATTTATCGTGAAATTAGCGTAGAAAATCACGATCAAGTTGTTTTTGGTAATTGGGTTCCAGATAAACCAAATCGTAAAACATTAAAATTTTACGATCAGTTGTATAATCAAATAGACGATTTACATAGAGCCAATGTAGCAGGTTTACTTTATATACAGGCAAGAGAATGTAAAAAAATGGATATGGCAAAAGAGCGTTTTGCCGAATCTTTATTGTATAATTCTAAGGGAGAAATAATAACCAGCTATGGATTTGGAGCAAAGATGACTTGCGTAGAGGGTTCTGCTTGGTTTAAGCATTTGGTATCTCAATCTAAAGCTATTTTAACTAAAATACCTAATGGTGATGGCTTCTTTTTTGATAATTCTTGGGATAAAAAATATGCTAAAGTTATCGATGCAGTTGCAAAGGTAGCGCATGATAAAGGTTTGTTTTTTGTTACCAATGGTGGTTCGTCAAATTCAGCAGGAAGTGCAGATGCCATTATGATTGAAGGCACTCTTTATGCTTTACGTGGTTTAGCATATTTAGGATTGGCTCAGCCTGTTACTTTTGTACCGATTAATCATTACAATAGCTATGGTATTGATGGTCCCGCCGAAGGTGTTATTGATAATTTTCAAGCTGATTTAAAGGGATGTTTACTATACGGTGCATACTACGGATATAATTGGGGTGGCACAAAAGGTTTTGGTGAGGAAAGCAAAAAGATTTATCAAGATTATTTACCCTTGGAAGCTAATTTAAAAGGTAAGAAATGGTATTTAGTTCCTCACGCTTTACAAGTTCCAAATAATGTTAAAGCCAATATTTTTGAAAATGGTAAAGGTGAGTTAATTACATATATAACATCAGAAGGTTATCCATTTAGGGGTGATATTTTAAAACCATTTACAGTTTCTGTAAGAGTTCCTAATCGTGCGATTAAACAAGTGTTGATTCGTAGAATAGAAGATAGTAAAGAGACTCCAGTGGCATTTAAACGCAATGGAGATCGTATAGAAATTGAAGTAGTCAATCATAGTTCAATTACAATGTTAAAATTTAAATAATAGGAAATTATCTAATGACATCAAAAGTAACTACTGCAATATTAGGTGCAGGGCAACCTAATATTGCAACTAACCAGCACTTGCCAGCCTCTTTAAAGTCAGAAATTGTTGATTTGAGAGCTTTGTGTGATCGTTTAGAAACGGTTAAGGATTATGCCAATGAAGCAGGTGTAAAAGCGTACACCGACTATGAAGAAATGCTTGCCGATTCTGAAATAGATATGATACAAATCGCTACGCCAGATCAGTTTCATTGTCAACATGCTTTAATGGCATTAGAGGCTGGAAAACATGTCTTGTTGCAAAAGCCACCCTGTATTAGCATGCAAGAATTGCAACAATTGCAAGACGCAGCTAAAAATGCAAAGGGTAAACTTAAAATTATCCTTAATCAAAGGCATACAAAGTTGACTAGATCAATACACAAATATATTACAGATGGTGTTATTGGTGATGTTCGCGAAATTATCATTAAATTTCGTGGGCGTAGGTTTCCTATTGAAAATTTAGATAGTTTTTATTTTAAAAAAGAGTCAGGCGGTGTATGGTTGCATAACACTATGCATTGGTTAGATGAGGCTGTGTTGTATGCGGCAGAGATGCCAAAGACAGTTAATATTTTATCGACTAAAAATGAAAACGGTATACCTCAGTGTTTGGGTGAAGGACCTAATTATTGGTCGGCAATCTTTCCAATGGAAAAAGTAACCTTTTTGTTTGAGTATAACACAATGCTGATGCATGAGGGTATGCCAGGAGGTATGCAACGTATTATTATAGGTACTGAAGGTGAAATTCGCCAAAATTATGGTTCTGAAGATTTAATTTTATACAAGAAGGGTTCAGACGAAATTTCTAATCTACCGCTATTAGATTCTCAATTAGTGGGTTTAGAAGATGTTATTGAGGCTTTTCGTCAGGGTATAGATGATTTTGCTAAAGAAATTATCGATGGTAAACAGCGAGAACCTAAAACTGAAGATTCACTAAATCTTTTTAAATTAATTTTACAAGGCTTAAACAATGAGTAGTTCTAAAAAATATAAAGTAGGTGTTATTGGGGTAGGTGTTTGGGGATGTCATAGCTTAGAACGTGAATTAGTGAAAACTGGTTTATGTGAAATTAAAAGCATTTGTGGTGCTAATCAATTTGGGGCTGGATTATATGATGATGTTGAACAAGCATCAAAGGATTATGCCAATGAATTTAATGCTCAATATGTGGCTAATCCAGACGAAATCATTAATGATTCTGAAATTGATATTGTCTCGGTTATGACGGCCCCTTTAGTTAAGCCAGAGTGGCTGATTGAAGCATTAAATAACAATAAGTATGTGGTTACAGACAAGCCTCTTGGAATGAATGTTAAAGATGCACAGGCTATTTGTGATGCCGAGGCAAGTTCTAAGGCGCATGGTTTTATGTTAGGTGGTTATCATATAAGGCCGGCAGTTGCTAAATTAGTGGATTTAGTCCAGCAAAATAAATTGGGTGAGATTAAAGCTGTATCTATTCGTTTAAATTTTACAGGTGGTATTTATCCTGGTTTTAATCCAACTAAACAATGGGGTAGTGAAGTACCTGGTGGAGAATCTGTAACTATAGGATCGCATGGATTATTAACAGCCATGAAGTTAGTCAATGCCGATATTGTAGATGTATATCAAGTAAGAAAAAACGACTTTTATCAAGAGTATAAAGATGCAGGCGTAGATGATTATGCAATTTATAATGTTAAATTTTCTAATGGTGCTATTGCAAATGTAAGTGTTGGCCGTTTACCATATAAAATACCAAACGAAGATATTGTTATTGAGTTGACAGGTACAGATGGTTATGCGCATATTCAAGGCATAGATTTAACTGTATACCCAAACGAAGAAAATTTTACAGGTGTCTTTAATGGTGCTGATTTAACTTGTGAAGTTTTTAAACATTTTGTTAGTACAATTGAAAATAAAAATATTGCGCCTTTAACTACCTTTAATGAAGGTTTAGTAATTCAACATATTTTTGATAAGTTTAAAAAATAGAAAATATGCAAGATTTAAAAATGAATAAAAGCTGTACGGAGATTTTGCCAGGTGTATGGAAATTTACATTGGGTACTCCAGAAGAACATACTCCTGTAAAATTAAGAAATATTTTGCCTAATAAGTCAGGGTTTGAGGTTAATAATTTAAATAGTCAAATAAATATATCTTTAGAAGATATTAATTGTCGTCAAACTTCTAGGGGCATAGTGGTAGATATGCCTTTAGAAGAAAACGAAGATATTTATGGCTTTGGCTTACAATTAAAATCTCATTGCCAAACAGGTAAGAAAAAAATTATTAGAGTTAACAGCGACCCAGTATCAGATACGGGTGATTCTCATGCTCCAGTTCCATTTTACTTGTCTACTGCTGGATATGGTGTTTTGGTTGATACAGCTCGGTATGCTAGTTTTTATTGTGGTTCGCATCAACGTATAAGCTCTAATGATGTTATTGCGGTAAACGATAATAAAGAAATTGGTACCAATACGGATGATTTGTATTCTGATAAAAAAAATACAAATGCTATGACCATTGATATTCCAACGGCTAAAGGTGTAGATGTTTACGTGTTTAGTGGTTCGTCAATGAAAGATGCTTTAAGTAAATATATTATGTTTTCCGGAGGAGGTTGTTTGCCTCCATTATGGGGACTTGGAATGATTTATCGCGGTTATGCTCCAAATAGCCAAGAGGACACTTTAAACTTAGCTAAGCAGTTTCGTGATAACAAAATGCCTTGCGATGTCTTTGGATTAGAGCCTGGCTGGATGGATAAATCATATTCTTGCAATTATATTTGGAATAAAGATAAATTTGCCCAGAAGGATGAATTTTTAAAAGATATGCAATCGATGGGTTTTGAAATAAATCTGTGGGAACAGTTTTATGTCGAAAAATCAGCACCTTTTTTCAAAGATATTAAAAAATATTGTGGAGACCATACTGTTTTTGGTGGTTTGGTACCGGATTTCTCGCTTGCGGAAGCTAAAAATATTTTTGCCAAATATCATCGTGAAAATTTTATAGATGCAGGCATTCATGGCTTTAAATTGGATGAGTGTGATAATTCTGATTATATACGCTTCCCTTGGGCATTTCCTGAATATGCTGAGTTTCCATCTGGTATAGATGGTGAACAGATGCATTCTTTTTTAGGTGTTTTAGGTCAAGAAGCTATATTGCAATCTTTTAGAGAGGCTAACAAACGAACATACAGTAATTGTCGCTCTTCCCATGCATTGTCTGCGCCGTATCCCGTTGCTATTTATAGTGATTTATATAAACACGAAGATTTTATTAGAGGTACAGTAAATGCAGGTTTGTCTGGATTGTTGTGGACACCTGAGGTTAGACAATGTGAATCTGTTGAAGAACTAATTAGACGTATTCAATCGGTTGTGTTTTCGCCTATGGCGTTAGTTAATGCGTGGATGGTTAAAAATCCTCCGTGGCATCAATATGATGAAGAAAAAAACAATCGAGATGAGTTATTAGATAATCATCAAGATGTTGAAGCATCTTGTAGGGAATTATTTGAATTACGTATGAGTTTTATACCATATATTTACACTTCATTTGCCAATTATTATTTAAAGGGTGAGCCAGTTTTTAGGGCTTTAGTTGTTGATTGGCCAAATGATTTAGAAGTCAGAAATATAGAAAATCAATATATGGTAGGTGACAATTTGATGTTTGCACCATTAATTGCTGGTCAAACTGAACGTGAGGTCTATTTGCCAGAAGGTGAATGGATTAATTTTTTTACTGAAAAAAAATATTCAGGCAAACAAAAATATATTTTTAAAGCAGGTGTTAAAGATATGTTGTTGTTTGTAAAAAATAATACTTTGTTGCCAATCGCCGAGCCTTTAACCAATATCAAACAGGATACCTGTTTTAAAATTAATGTGAAAGTTTATGGGGATAATCCAAGCGTGTTTAAACTGTTTTGTGATGATGGCTATAGCTATGATTTTGAAAAAGAGCAATACGATTGGCTACAAATGAGTTGGGATAATCAAGTAGGCGGGCAGTTTAAATTTGACAAAAACTTAGATATGAAAATCAAATACAGTATTAATGATTGGGTAAAGGTATGTTAATTAAACTTAGTAATAAGCTATGTTTAAAATCACGAGTTATTATTAGCAATGTACAAAGCTAACTTTATATTTTATAAAACTAAACAAAGGAGAAAGAAATGAATAAAAAATTATTATTATGTGGTATGGCTATGTTGGGCATGTTGCAGGTTTCACAAGCAAAAGTAACATTATTAAATCATTTTGATAAAGCTGAAACAGTAGATGGTAAAAAGGTTATTGTATCAGAAATACCAGAAAATAGTCATTGTGAGGTTTTTGGCAATATCAATTTTACTGATAGTGATTTTGGAAAAGGTGTTATCTGCACAGCGAGTGAGGATGAATTAGTTTTTAATGCTAATCAAGTTATAAATCCAGAGCAGGGAGCAGTAGAACTGTGGTTGCAAGTAAACAATGATTTAGATACACAAAAGAAAAATATCCCAGTATTTAAAGTTATCTTAGACAAACAAAATGCAATGGGGGCCTATTACAATGTTAAAACGCATAAAATAGTTTTTTGGATTAAAGACACCGATACACCAGCGCCAGCAGGCAGAAGATATCATGGAACAATTTACCCATTGATTTTGCCTTCTAGAGAACTTTCTTGGGAAGCTGGCGAAAGTCATCGTATTGCGTTTGTTTGGTCAGCTAATAAACAAAGAATTTATATTGATGGTCAAAATAATATAGGAGCTTATTTTTCTACTTTTACTGCAACGCCAACAGAAAGTAGTCAGTTAATATTAACTGGAGATGATGATGGTTCGCTTACATTTGATGCTATTAAAGTGTCAGATACTTTTTTAACTATTGAACAATTAAATAAAACACCGTTTAAATAATATATTGGATAATAAAATGCAAAATCATAAATGTAAATTTGGTGATTTCGACAAGACAAATGGCGCCTTTAAAATTAAGACGCCAGAGTTACCTAAACCGTGGTGTAATTATCTAACTAACGGTAATTTCTTTTCGATGATATCTCATATTGGTACAGGTTTTAGCTTCTTAAAGGAGTATAGATTAAACAGTCTTATTCGTCGAGATAGCGAACCTTTGTATCCTGAACATCCAGGAAGAGCCATTTATATTAAAGAGAGTGGCGATAAATTTTGGATGCCTAATTTAGTGTTATCTAAAGATGATGTTGATGAGTATCAGTGTGTACATCAGCAGGGTAAGACAGAGATTACAACCAGTAAAAATGAATTGCAATTTACAAGTAGTTATTTTGTTCCGCAAACTTTTGATACTGAAGTTTGTCGTATGCAAATTACAAATAATAGTACTAAGGAAAAAACTTTTGAGTTATATTCTGTTGCCGATATTTGTATGGGTATGAATTGTATTGATTCAGAAGATATGCTTTTTGATGATTTATTTCGTCAAGAGCAAGAAATCAATGGTGCATTGGTAAGTAAAAAAAGATTTAATCGTCCTGCAGGCTCAGAAGTAGTGGAAGAGTGGGGTTATAATGGTTACATGGTTTCAACAGTTAAGCCAAATCAGTTTGAAACTAGAAGAGATAAATTTTTAGGTGCGCATGGTTCGTTTTTACGCCCAAAGGCAGTTGAAACTTCTAGCTTATCTAATCAAGATACTATTGGGGCGGGTATTGTTAAATGTATGCAATGGCAAATTACATTAGCACCCAATCAGAGTATTAATATAGATTTATCTATTGGCTTGTGTAAAGAAGCAGATTTAGATAATACTATTAAATCTTTATCAAACAGCAATAATATTGATTTATACGAATCTCAAAGCGAAGAATTTTGGCAAAATTTTCAAAAACAAGGTCATAAATTAAGATCTCAAGATTATAAATTAGATGCTGTAGTTAATTATTGGACACCATATCAGGCATATATTACTAGTCATTTGGGCAGGCATCCTTCTTTTTATTCTGGTGGCAGTTGGACTTGTGGCATTAGAGATCAAGCACAAGATGCTTTTGGGATATTGCCTTTTTTGCCGGAATATGTAGGTGAAGAAGTATTGCGTTTATGTAAAAACATTTGGAGTGATGGGCGATTTCCGCACTTAGTTTCACGTATAGCTATGCCTCCTGAAGAGAGTTCTAAATGCGATTCTGGATTGTGGTTAATTTTTATTGTTGATGAATATATTAAAGAAACAGGCGACGTTGATGTCTTAAATAAAGAGGTTGGTTATTTAGATGGTGATTTAAAAGAAAGTGTATTTAAACACTTGCAAAAATTGATTGATTTGTCGTTGACTAAAATGGGTGCTCATGGTTTGCCTTTATTTAGAAAAGGTGATTGGAACGACGCTCTTGATGGTGTTGGTAAAAATGGTAAGGGCGAAAGCGTTTGGATGGGGCAGTTTTTAGTGTGGTTGTTACGCAAAATGCAAAATATGTCTGCTTTAGTTAAAGATAATGCTAGTCAGGAAAAGTATAAAAATAATGCAGATAAATTAAGTGATTTAATCAATGATATTGCATGGAATGGCCAATGGTATATTCGTGGTTTTGACGATAACGGTAAAGCCTTTGGTACGCCTGATTGTCAAGAAGGTAAGATATTTTTAAATGCACAGACTTGGGCAGTTTTAAGCGGTGTGGCTACAGGTAATAGAGCAAAGACGTGTTTGGAATCTGCATTAAAAATGTTAATGACCCCATGGGGACCTAAAACTTTAACACCAGCATTCTCAACAACTAAAGATGAAATTGGAATTATATCGGCATTTACGCCAGGTAGTAAAGAAAATGGCGGAGTGTTTTTACATGCCGCTGCATTTTTTACGGCCGCTTTGGCTAAGGTTGGTAAAAAAGACGAAGCTTTTGAAGTTTTAAATAAGTTTTTACCCGCCAATCAGCAGACAGAGGTATTTGAGCTAGAGCCATATACTTTTTGTAATTTTATATTTTCTACAGATTCTCAAATAGCTGGACGTGGGTACTATCATTGGCTCACAGGCACGGGCGCGTGGATGAATAGAATAATTATTGATTATATTTTTGGTGTTCAAGCAGATTATCAAGATTTGATTATAGATAGTAAAATACCAGAGGAGTTGGCTAACTCTACTGTTGTACGTAACTATCGTGGTAAAGAATATACAATAAGTTATGCAGGTGCTAATCAAGCTCCAGTTGTCAAAACAGTAGAGATTGAGGTTTAGATATGATAAAAACAGGCTTAGTTTCAATAACTTTGCGTGATTTGTCTATTTATGATGTAGTTGATGCTGTACAGACAGCTAAGCTTGACGGAATAGAATGGAGCGCTGGTGAAATTCATGTACCTGAGGGCGATATGTCCAAAGCGTCTGAGGTTCGCAAATTATGCGCTGATAGTGGTATTTCAATACCTACTTATGGTTCTTATTATCGTGTTGGATATAATGATAACAATCTAATGCCTTTTGAAAAGGTGTTAGATTCAGCATGTGAATTAGGAGCAAAGACCATTAGGGTTTGGGCTGGTGCAGAGGGTTCACAAGATGTTACTCAACAGCAAAGATATGCCGTTATAGCTGATATGCAAAAAATTTCTGATATGGCAAAAAAAGAAAATATTAGTATTACAGTGGAGTATCATGAAAAAACCTTAACAGATAGTAAAATGTCAACTTTAGGTTTAATAGATGCGTTGTCCGATAAAAATGTAAAGTTTTCTTGGCAACCTCCAGTAGATTTAAATGAAGAGCAATGTAGTGATATTATTGCTTCTATTGGCAATAGACTGGGAAATATTCATGTTTTTAATTGGGAAAGAAATACTAATGGTGATGTGCTAAGGTTGCCATTAGAACTGGCTACAAAACAGTGGCATCGATATTTATCACTGGTTACCCGACAAATACCTACAGAGGATTATTATGCTCTGTTGGAGTTTGTGATAGATAATGATAAAACACATTTTTTTAAAGATGCTGAAATTTTAAAATCTTTAGTGAATAGTATCAATAATTAAAGATAAAATAATGTTAGAATATACTAAAAGTCAGTTTTTATATTTATCATAGCGTAATTATAGCAAATGACTTTAATAAATATTATAGTATTATAATTTCTTTGGAATGGATGGATTTATGACATTTAATATTCAGGATAATTTAATAGAAACATTTGATCAAATAGATGTTTATTTATTTGATCAATTATTAAAAGGTCGTTTTGATAATTGCCATAATGTATTAGATGTCGGTTGTGGTGGAGGTCGTAACTTAGTGTATTTATCAAAATGTGGTTTGGATATTTACGGTGTTGATCAAGATCAGGAGGTTTTAGACAGGGCTATATCATTGTTGCCTAATGGTAAATTTGAATGTGCATTAGCAGATAAGTTAAATTATGTAGATAATAATTTTGATGTTGTTATTTGTAATGCTGTTTTACATTTTGCGCAAGATGATAAACATTTTCAAGATATGCTAAATGAAATATGGCGCGTGATTAAACCAGGTGGCTTTTTGTTTGCTCGCTTGGCATCATCTCAAGGTATTGAAGATTTAATTAAGCCATTAGGTAATAATGTTTATGATTTGCCAGATGGTTCTAAGAGATATTTAATCAATGATGATATGTTATTAAAACACACTGATAATTTAAAAGCACAGTTGTTAGATCCAATTAAAACAACTAATGTTCAATCAAAAAGGTGTATGAGCACATGGGTGATAAAAAAGATATAATATTATTATATCTTTTTTAGGCCTATCGCTGTGATGCGAAATTGTCTAGGTGATATACCAGTGCGTTGTTTAAATAATTTTGAGAAATAAAAAGAATCAGGAATCCCTATTTGCACGCCTATCTCTTTAATGGAAATGCTTGTATCGCATAATAATTGGCGCGCTTTAGCAATGCGACGCATAATTACATATTCTTTTGGGCCAATTCCAAAACATTTACTAAAACAATTTGCAAAATAAGTAGGGTGCCACGAGCCAATATCAGCCAAGTTTTTTGAAGAAAGGTTCCCGGTGATATTCATATCGATATATTCAAGTGTATTGGCAAATTTTGCAAAACCAGACAATATAGTTAAGCCGTTATCTGCATAATGCTGTATAAATTCACTTAATAGTATTCTTAAATATCCTTGATTAGCTAATTGGTATCCTTCGTTGTCATTGCGGTTTTTGACTAGGCGATTAAATATACTTTTAATCCATTTAACATCTTGTGGCATTATTTGCATTCGTTGTCCGATTAAGGCAAGTAATGCTCTTTCGGATGATTTGCTAGGTACAAAATGAATCCATGAATGGTTAAAATATGTTTTGCATTTTAACTCTAGGGGTGTCCAAGGTGGTATGAAATATAAAAATCCTTGGACGCAGTTTAGCCAGTTGCCACCAATGCCAATTGCAGCTTCACCACTATGAGGTAAATATATTTTAGCGTGCGAATTAAATTGACGTTGATTCCAATTTGCAGCGGTTATCTTTTTTTTACCTACTTCTTCAATATTGAATGTCCAAGAATCTACTAGCATATGTGAAAAATACAAGTTTCTCTTTTAAATGTCTATGTAATTTTTTATTTTTTATACTTAAATAATGGGATTATAACTTTAAAAAAATTAGGAGCTATTATGTATAATCTACCATTTAGACAAATACATCTCGATTTTCATACTTCACCACATTTGCCAGATATTGGTAAGAAGTTTGACAAAATAGAATATCAAAAACGTTTGCAATCAGCGTATGTAAATTCTATCACCACCTTTGCAACATGTCATCACGGTTGGCGTTATTACAAAGGGAAAAAAGGTGAAATGCATCCAAATCTCGATTTTGATTTATTGCGAGCGCAGTTTGATGCATGCAAGGAAATAGGCATTAATGTACCAATTTATTTAACGGCAGGGGTTAATGATTATGCTTATATTAAGCATCCAGATTGGCATGAAATTAGTCCAGATGGTCATTTGCAGGGGTGGACAGATAGCAACTTAAAACCAGGTTTTCATGTCATGTGTTTTAATACACCATATCTTGATTTTTTATGTGAACAAATATCAGAAGTCGTAACATTATTTCCAGATAATGATGGCATATTTTTAGATATTATTACTCAAGGTGAGTGTTGTTGTACTAGATGTGTATCAAGTATGCACGAGAAAGGCTACGATCCAACCAAAAAAGAAGATCGTTTAAAACATTCTAAGGAAGTGCTTGCCAATTATTTTAAACGCACGACAGAGGCAGCTAGAATTACTAATCCTAAAAATGCAATATTTCATAATTCTGGGCATATTACAGTTGGTAATCGTGATATATTGCCGTATTTTTCTCATTTGGAATTAGAAAGTTTGCCAACGGGTGGTTGGGGTTATGATCATTTTCCTATGTCGGCAAAGTATGTTCAAAAATTATCATTTGACTTTTTGGGTATGACAGGAAAATTCCATACGACTTGGGGTGAGTTTGGTGGGTTTAAACATCCTAATGCTTTGCGTTATGAATGTGCTGCTATGATAGCGTTTAATGCTAAATGTTCTGTGGGAGATCAACTACATCCATTGGCTGAATTAGATGCTACTACCTATAATCTTATTGGTACAGCTTATAAAGAAGTTGCAGAAAAAGAAGCGTGGTGTATCGATGCATCAGCTGTTTCAGAGATTGCTCTTGTATCACAAGTACCTTACAGTCCTAATCAAGAAACTTACCCAGGTGATATTGGCGCAGGACGTATGTTACTTGAAGCGCATTTTCAGTTTGATGTATTAGATCAAGCACATAGCTTTGAAGGTTATAGGGTGTTGATTATTCCAGATAGCATACGTTTTGATGAAGAGTTAAGTGTTAAAGTGCAAGTTTTTATTGATAATGGAGGTAAAGTTATTTTAAGTGGAGAGTCTGGTTTAAAGGTTGATGGTACTGGTTTTGCTCTTGATTTAGGTTTAAATTATCAAGGTGAGTCTGATAATACTCCTAATTATATGTTGCCAACTGCAGATTTGCGCCCTGCTTATCAAAGTACGCCTTTTGTATCTTATGTCAAATCACAAAATGTAAAAGCAACTACAGGTACATCTATTGGCGATATATATGAGTCTTATTTTAATCGTACTTATAAACATTATTCTTCGCATCAGCATACACCTTTTAAGCCAGAACCATCAGGTTTTGATTTAGGTGTTTGTACGCAAAACACTTTATATTTTTCACATCCTGTTTTTAGTTTGTATCGTGGATATGGTGCAACTATATACAAAGATTTTGTTGTGCGTGCCATTAAATCTTTTATGGGTAATGATGTTATGATAGATACAAATTTACCTTCGACAGCTCGTATTAGTATTAATGAGCAAATTAAAAAAAGTAGATATGTATTGCATTTACTTTATGCTTCAACTATTTCACGTGGTGGTGCAATGCAATTGTCGGGCGGTAATTTAGATGCGGACAATGCCAGCATTGAGATAATTGAAGATTTATTACCATTGTATAATACAGTTGTATCTTGTAAATTGCCTAAACAAGTAAAAAGTGCGACCCTTGAACCTCAAGGTATCTGTTTGCCAATTACGCAAAAAGGTGATCGTTTTGAAATTACGGTAAAAGAGTTTACTTGTCATCAAATGATAGCTTTAGAATATACTGATTAAAATTCTTAGTTTATTTTAGACATAAAAAAGCCCCTAATAAAATAGGGGCTTTTTTATGAAGTATACTTTTGTATTATCGTTTTAGCACTATGCCCAACCACTCTTGAATTATAGGGCTAAACTTAACAACTAATGGTGTAAATACTATAGAAACCATTGACATTAGTTTGATTAAGATGTTTAAACTAGGGCCTGATGTATCTTTGCAAGGATCACCAACTGTGTCGCCGATAACAGCAGCTTCGTGGGTAGGGTTGTTTGAACCATCAGGTAGTTTTTTACCGCCTAAATTGCCTGCTTCTACATATTTTTTGGCATTATCCCAAGCGCCACCAGCATTGTTTAACATAGTTGCTAAAACAAAACCTGTAGTTAATGTACCTGCTAATAATCCAATTACTCCAGGTACACCCAAAATCAAACCGGCAACAACAGGGATTAATATGGCTAAAATAGAAGGTAATACCATTTCTTTTTGTGCGCCTTGTGTTGAAATATCCACACAGGCGGCATAATCAGCTTTGGCTGTACCTTCCATAATGCCAGGGATTTCTTTGAATTGTCGTCTGACTTCATTTACCATTGAACCAGCTGCACGTCCAACGGCTTTCATTGTCATTGCACAAAAAACAAATGCGGACATTGCCCCAATAAAAATTCCGCAAAGAACAAGAGGGTTCATCATATGTACTTGATAAATGTCGATAATGCTAAGGATATCAAATTTTTGTATAGCCTCTTTACTTAGCATTATTTTTTCGCCAGCGGCATTTAATGCTCCGCCCATATTGAAGCCATCATTATTTTGAGCAATATTGCCTGCCCACATTTTGATTTCTTCTACATAAGCTGCAATTAAAGCCAGGGCAGTAAGGGCAGCAGAGCCTATGGCAAAGCCTTTGCCAGTTGCGGCAGTAGTGTTGCCAAGAGAATCTAGTGCATCAGTGCGTTCGCGCACTTCATGGCCTAATTTTGCCATTTCTGCATTGCCACCTGCATTGTCGGCGATGGGTCCGTATGCATCTGTTGCTAATGTAATACCAAGAGTAGATAACATACCTACTGCGGCAAATCCAATACCATATAATCCCATATTAAAATTGCTAAAACCACCTGGAAATCCAAATGCACATAAAATACCAATTACCACTGTTATAACAGGTAATCCTGCGGAATACATACCAGTAGCTAACCCATCAATAATAACGGTTGCTGCACCCATTTGTGCTTCACTGGCTAGATTTTTCGTAGGCTTATAATGATCTGAGGTGTAGTATTCAGTGGCTTGCCCAATAATTACTCCAGCGATAAGTCCCGCTGTAATAGAACCAAAAATACCCCAAGATATTATGCCCATATTGGCAATAATTGCCGCTACAATTAAGATGCCAACCGAGCTAAACAAAGTACCAAATAATAATGAATTTAGTAAATCTTTTTGAGTAGCATCGTTTTTGCATTTGATAGTAAAGATACCTAATATTGACATAAATATGCCAAAGCCTGCAATAATCATTGGCGCTACAATATACATTACACCTTCAGTTGCTACGTTAAAGTCAACATCGGCAGATTTTTGAGCAACAACAGACGCTCCAATGGCAGCGGTTGCTAAAATAGAGCCACAGTATGATTCGTACAAGTCAGCACCCATGCCTGCGACATCACCAACATTGTCACCAACATTATCAGCTATGGTGGCTGGATTGCGAATATCATCTTCTGGGATACCAGCTTCTACCTTACCTACAAGGTCAGCCCCAACATCAGCGGCTTTAGTAAAAATGCCTCCTCCAACACGGGCAAATAAAGCCTGTGTAGAAGCGCCCATACCAAAAGTAATCATGGTGATAGTTATTTTTACCATTTTTTCTGTAATATTTAAACCAGAGTGAACAAACTCAACACCCATAAAATGCCATCCAGTTGTCAAGCCTGTTGTAGCATCAGTTGCAAAGGCTATTTTATCTAAAAATAGATACCATGCACATATATCGATTAAGCCAAAGCCCACAACAATCAAGCCCATGACGGCACCCGAGCGAAATGCTACTTGTAGTCCTTCGTTTAGAGAGCTTCTAGCAGCATTAGCAGTTCTTGCCGAGGCATTAGTCGCAGTACGCATACCTAAGTAACCGCATAATCCAGAGAAAAATCCACCAGTTAAAAATGCAATAGGTACAAATGGATTTTGTATACCTGTGGCAGCTAGTAAGGTAAAGATGGCAAACAAAATAGCAAATACTACGCCGACAGATTTGTATTGTCGAGCTAGATATGCCATTGCACCTTCACGCACATATCCTGCGATTTCTTTCATTAGATCGGTGCCTTCATCGGCCGCCATCATCTTTAAATAGTAAACAACTGCAAAGAATAATGCAGTAATTGCTCCAGCTGGTGCTACCCACCAAATGTCTGGGGTTAGAGATATATCCATATTTGCCTCCTTTAAAAAGAAATGGATGTAAATAGTTTTTTTACGCTATAAAAATAGCCTAAAGTTATTGCATTTTAACGATAAATTTATGAGTTGCCACTAAAAAAATATTTTTATGCTAAAAATCGGTGTTTGTAAGTAGTGAATGTGAAACATTTTACATTAAATACAAGTCGTTATTTAACATATATGCTATTTATAAATAACGTATATGTTAAATAAAACTGCTTAAAATTGTTATTTAAGTAAATTTATTAGTTTAAATATACGTTATTAGTTAAACCTGTTAACTAAGATGTTTTGGTGGTTAAAATAATGAAGAAATATTTATAAATATTTTTAGATAAAAAATATAAAGCTCTTATAATAAAAAACTTATCATATATTGGATATTTTATTTTATTTTTGAGGAAACCTATGACACCAACTACCAATGCCAGTAACAGTATTATTATTCGTTTAAAAATATCTAATAAGCCGGGAATGTTAGCAAAAGTGACGGCTGTGATAGGTGAGCATGGCGGAAATATCGGTGCGATAGATATTGCTAAGGCTCAAAAGGGAGCATTAGTTAGAGATTTTACTGTGTTTACAGAAGATGTGAAGCGAGCTGAAAATATAACAGACGCATTAAAACAAATGGATGACGTTGAAGTAGTTAGTTATTCTGATAGAACTTTTTTAATTCATTTAGGCGGTAAGATAGAGACTAAATGTAGAATACCTCTTAAAAATCGTGATGATTTATCTATGGCCTATACTCCTGGTGTAGCAAGGGTGTGCGAAGCAATTCATAAAAACAAAAAAGACGCTTATAAATTGACAATAAAAAATAATACAGTGGCAGTAGTCTCTGATGGTACTGCCGTATTGGGATTAGGTGATATTGGTCCAGAAGCCGCGATGCCTGTGATGGAAGGTAAAGCAATGTTATTTAAAGAATTTGCTAACGTTGATGCTTTTCCGCTATGTTTAGACACTACTGATGTCGAAGAGATTATAGCCACGGTAAAAAATGTAGCACCAACTTTTGGCGGTATCAATTTGGAGGATATCTCTGCTCCTCGTTGTTTTGAAATCGAAAAACGTTTGCGAGAAGAATTAAACATACCAGTATTTCATGATGACCAACACGGTACAGCCGTAGTATTGACAGCGGCTGTTATTAATGCTTTAAAGGTAACCAAAAAACAAGCTCAAGATATTAAAGTTGTTGTGGCAGGAGTAGGTGCAGCGGGTATGGCTTGTACTAAAATGTTGTTGGGTTTAGGTATTAAAAATATTATAGGTTGTGATCGTAAAGGTGCTTTATATACTGGACGTGATGGCTTAAACGAATCTAAACAATGGTATGCAAATAATACTAATCCCAATAAAGAACAGGGTTCTATCCACGATGTAATTAATGGTGCAGACCTGTTTGTAGGTGTGTCTGGTCCAAATATTTTAGATGAAAATGATTTAAAAAATATGGCACAAAATCCCATAGTATTTGCTATGTCTAACCCAGATCCAGAAATAGCTCCAGAAATAGCTCAAAAATATGCCGCAGTTATAGGCACAGGTCGCAGTGATTATCCAAATCAGATAAATAATGTTTTATGTTTTCCTGGACTATTTAGGGGGGCTTTAGATTGTCGTGCGACAGATATTACAGAAAATATGAAATTGGCAGCGGCCAATGCTATTGCCAATTCAATTGAAGAAGCTCATCTTCATTCAGATTATATTATGCCAAGTGTATTTGATCCAAAGGTTGCAAAAGCAGTGGCATTGGCAGTGCATCAAGCAGCTATTAAAGACGGTGTAGATCAAAGTTCTATTAAAATAGTTAATAAGTAATATGGATTATATCAATCTATTAGATGATATTTGTAATATAGCATCTCAAGCGGGACGCGCCATTATGGATATTTATCAAACAGATGATTTTTGTGTGCAGGTCAAAGAAGATAATTCTCCTTTGACCAAAGCCGATTTAACTGCACATAATATTATTTGTGAGGGATTAAATAAATTAGATAGTACAATCCCTATTTTGTCAGAAGAGTCAGATGAGATAACTTATCAAACACGCAGTAATTGGAATCGGTTTTGGTTAGTTGATCCTTTAGATGGCACTAAGGAGTTTATTAAACGCAATGGTGAATTTACTGTAAATATTGCTTTAATTGAAAACAGTAACCCAGTTTTAGGTGTAGTATTTGCACCTGTTTTAAATAAATTATATTGTGGTCATTTACAATATGGTGCATGGTTAAAAGAAGGCGGCCAACCTAAAAAGAAAATTAAAGTAGCAGATAAATTGATAGGTGATCTAAAAGTAGTGGCAAGTCGTAGTCATCGTAGCGAGGAGTTAGAAAACTATTTATTGAGCTTGCCATCGCATCAATGTATAGCTATGGGTTCTTCCTTAAAATTATGTTTAGTTGCGCAAGGCGAAGCTCATTTATATCCACGTATTGGGCCTACAATGGAGTGGGACACTGCAGCGGCTGATGCTGTTGTTCGTTCTGCCGGTGGGCAAGTTACAGATTTAAATGGCGAGAATTTAAAATATAATAAAGAAAATTTATTAAATCCTTATTTTATAGTGCATTCAAAGGTGATATAGTTGGACTCGGCATTTTGGGCTTATTTAACAATTGAAGAGTTAGTTCGCTTAGGTGTAGATTATTTTTTTATTTCACCGGGTTCTAGATCTACACCGTTGGTTTTGGCCATTGATAAACTATCTGATAAATGTCAATTTAGTATCCATTTTGATGAGCGTGCAATGGCATTTATGGCCTTGGGTTGGGCAAAGGCAAGTGGCAAGCCAGCGGTGTTAGTGTGCACATCTGGTTCGGCAGTTGCTAATTATTTACCAGCAGTTGTTGAGGCATATCAACAGGGTATACCATTAATTTTATTGACCGCTGATAGACCCGATAGGTTATTAAATTGCGGAGCTAATCAAGCAATTAATCAACGAGGTATATTTGCTAATTATGTATGTGCAGAAATTAATATCACCAGTCCAAATTTACAATCAAACGCAAACGATTTATTATATAATATTGATAATATTTATTATAAGTCAGTAAATTTAAACAGTCCTGTACATATTAATTGCCAGTACGATGAACCATTTTTTAGGACAGATACATTTGACGATATAGTAAGTGATTGTGGATTGCTGAATTGGTTATACAATTTTAAACCTTTAGCAAAGCAAGAAATAAAACCTAAGATAATTAGTGTTGATAATATTAAACAGATTGTTGAAATATTACAAGGTAAGCAAATCTTAATTATTGCAGGGCGTATGCGCAATGAACTAGAAGCAGAGGCAGTGATTAATTTTGCTAAGTATATCAATGCGCCGTGTTGTGCGGATATTACTTCTTATGCACGCTTTAACACACAGTGTATTTGTTATTTTGATTTTATAATTAAACAAAAAGTTTTAAAACCAGATGTTATTTTACATTTTGGCGGTGGGTTTATATCTAAGGCCTTATTGGAGTATAGTACAAATTTAAAAGTAACATATATTCATATAGATAATAGCAACTTGGCTTATAATCCAGAAAATCAAGTTAGTGTAGATTTGAGAGGTGATATTGTTAAATGTTGTCAATCTTTACAAAATAATTGTTTAAAAAATAATTTTAAATTTTATGAGTCTTGGTTACGTTGTGAAGATAATATAGCTAAGCGATTACAAGGGTGGATTGCTAAAAATACTTTTAGCGAAATAGCGATAGTAAAAAAAATATGTGATTGTTTAACTGCTCAAGATGCTTTGGTTATAGGGGCAAGTATGCCTGTACGTTTGGTTAATTTGTTGGCAAAAACCAGGCGTGATATTTTTGTGCCAGTTTCATCTAATAGGGGCGCTAGCGGTATAGATGGCAATATTGCCACTGCAGTTGGTTGGGCAAAGTATTGGCAAAAACGAACTATATTATTAATTGGTGATTTAACTTTTTTGCATGATGCTACTTCTTTGTCGTTAATTTCTAAATTGGTTCACCCAGTTCTTATTATTGTTCTCAATAATAATGGCGGGGCTATTTTTAATTATTTACCCATAGCTAAACATATAAAAGACAAAAGTAAATTTAATGCTTTATTTTCTACGCCACATAATTATCAATCATTTCAATATATGGCAACACAGTTTAATTTGGATTATATTCAGCCTAAGAGTATAGAGCAGTTAAGCCAAGTGTTGACACAGGCATCGCAGTCAACCCTAGTTGAAATCTCTTTAGATGCTGATGTTGAATATAAAAACTATCAAAATTGCTTTAAGGATGTTGCTAATGTCTAAAACATTGCCTTTTTATTCATTTGGAAAAGGGGCAAACATATTGTTTCTTCATGGCTTTTTGGGTTCGGCTCAAGATGCAAAGTTTATTAATAATGGTATGGTAAATGCCGTGGATTTGCCAGGTCATGGTAATTGTGATTTATATTTAATGAATAAATTTTCTATGAGTGATACTGCTAAGTTGGTGGTCAACACACTCAAAAAACATAGTCTTAGCAGGCCTTTACTTTATGGATACTCCATGGGTGGACGCTTATCTTTATATTTAGGCATACATTATCCCGAGTTATTTTCTGGTCTTATTTTAGAATCGGCATCACCTGGATTGCAAAAAACTTCAGAAAGGTTAGAGCGTATTCAATTAGATGCTAAACAGGCAAATTTAATAATTGATTTGGGCATAAAAAATTTTTTACAAAAATGGTATCAAAATCAATTATTTAGTAATTTAGATAAGGATAAAATGATTTTAAAACGTCAAAATAATAATTGTCAAGGGTTGGCAAATTCTCTTTTAGGACTTGGATTAGGCAGTCAAAATAGTTTATGGTCTGATTTATCATCGTTATCTTTAAAGACTACCATTGTAGTAGGTGAAAATGATTTTAAATTTGTGGATATTGCAAAGCAAATGACAAAATTAATATTAAATTGTAATTTAAATATTGTTCCAAATGCTGGACATTGTTTAAATATCGAAGCTCCTGAATACTTAAATAAGATAATCAAACAATGTTTAAAATAATAAAAACATGGATAGAGGCTATGCGCCCTAAAACGCTTTGGGCTGGATTTTCACCAGTATTATTGGGTATTTGCATTGCTAGTTATAAGGTAGAAATTGACTACACTATAGCCATAATATGTTTAGCCACAGCTTTGTTATTTCAAATAGGTTCTAATTTTGCCAATGATTATTTTGATTATAAAAAGGGTGCAGATGGTTTAGAACGGCTTGGCCCAGCCCGAGCAACATCTAGTGGTATCATATCACCACGAGCTATGTTATATGCAACTGTAATTGTTTTTGTACTTTCGGCTCTTGGTTCTAGTTTATTATTGTATCGTGGGGGATGGCCAATAGCTGTGATTGGTATCAGTTCGATAATGGCAGGTTTTTTGTATACAGGTGGGCCATTTCCATTGGCGTATAAAGGCTTGGGAGAGCTGTTTGCATTTTTGTTTTTTGGTCCAGTAGCAGTAGCTGGAACATATTATTTGCAAGCTTTGCAAGTGCCTTTTTATGTTTATATAGCCGGGTTTTCTCCAGGGTTGTTTTCTATTGCTATTTTAACTGTCAATAATTTGCGAGATCAGCAAAGCGATAAAAAAGCTAATAAATGTACTTTAATAGTAAAATATGGCAATCAATTTGGTTTGATGGAATATACTATGTCGGTTTTATTGGCATTGTTAATACCCGTTATTTTGTTTTTTATTGGTGCGCCTCCCTTTATATTAATTTCTGTAGCTGTTAGCGGTGTAGCGTTACGCGATATTGCTTTAGTTCGCAAAGTTAAGGGGCGTGCGCTTAACCCATTATTGGGTGCAACAGCTAGATTATTATTAATTCATACAATTTTATTTTCTATAGGCTGGATTATTTAATGTTATATTCTTGGTATCGTTGGATTTTACCATTTAAATCCAATATTAAATTAGGTGGGCGTAGTTATTCTAAGCGCGAAGGTTTATACCTTAAAATTAATGATGGCAATAGTGTGGGCTGGGGTGAAGCGTCGCCATTACCTGGGTTTAGTTTAGAAACTTTAGAAGATATAATAAAAATTGTAAAAAAAAAAGATTATTTAAGTGATATATCAAAGTTGCCTAGCTCATTGCAATTTGCTATTTATAATGCTAAATGTGATTTACAAAAACAATTTGATAGTCCTTTTAAGGTGGCTAGTGCATTATTAGCTGTGGGTGATTTAGATGGAATATTAAATCAAGTTAGGCAGGCTATGGATGCTGGTTGGCAAGATTTTAAAATAAAAATAGGTCGCGGCAATCAAGATGATGAAATTAAACTTGTAAATTGCGTTGCCGAATTAACAGGCGCACAGCATTTAAGAATAGATTGCAATAGGGCTTGGAATTTTGCAAAAGCCAAGCGGTTTATGTTAAGTTTAAAACATAAGATAGCATTTATAGAAGAGCCAACTATTAGCCCTGTTTATTATAATAAATTGAGTAAATATCAAACAATAGCTTTAGATGAAACTTTATTGCGTTTAAACCCTGAAGAATTATCCAAGGCAACTAAAGGTATATTAGTTTGTAAACCAACGATTTTGGCAAATATAAATAGATTGTTATCAGAGAAATGGCCATTGGTTATATCTTCTGCTTTAGAAAGTCCGTTGGGTATCTCGCATTTGGCTAAGTTGCATTCAGAATGTAGCAAATTGTCAGCTGGTTTAGATACGCTTAATTTTTTTGAAGCGGATACTTTAAAAAAATTTCATGGTAATTTAAAAATAGATCAAGGTTTTATTGATGTGCAAGAGAGGATAATCCCTAAGGAGGAGTTTCTTGAACAGCTTTAATTGTATTGCCAACCCCTTTTTGGGATTACCTCAAGATTTGATTATTGCTAAAAGTGATGACAAAACTTTGACTGTTGCGCAGTTTTGTTATGCAATTGGTCAAGTTAAAGAGTTTTGTTATAGAAATAAACTGCGTCAAGGAATGTGTATAGCTTTGGATATGCCATTGTCTTTGGAATGGCAACTATTATTTTGGGGTTTTATAGATTCTGGCATAATTGTATTGTGCTTAAATCAGCGTTTACCACAATCTCAAAAATTACAACAGGCGCAAGATATTTCTGCAAATTTGTATATTACAGATTTTAATTGGCAAATCTCTAGTCAAAGCTTATCTACGGAATGGAATTTAAATAATAAGGCAACAATAATTTTTACATCAGGTTCTAGCGGTAATCCCAAACCAGCTTTACATACCCTTGCCAATCATTATTACAGTGCATTAGGCAGTAATGAAAATATCAATTTAGATATGGGCGATAAGTGGTCGCTTTCTTTACCGTTACATCATGTTGGAGGTATCGCTATTTTATTTAGATGTTTGTTATCTGGCGCTATAACAGTTATAGGTCAAGATGACAATATTACCCATTATAGTTTTGTACCAACTCAATTAATGGATTTTATGGCAAAGCATAATTTTAAAATGCCAAAGGCCATTTTATTGGGAGGTGCAACTATTGCTGAGTCATTGCTTGATAAAGCTATGGAATATAAATTACCAATTTATACCACATATGGCTGTACTGAAATGTCATCGCAGATTTGTACAACATCGCATAATGCTAGTTTAGAGGATTTAAAAACGGCGGGACAACTTTTAAAATATCGCGAAGTCAAAATTTCAGACGATGGAGAAATATTAGTTAGGGGAAAAACTTTATTTTGTGGTTATTTGCAAATAGGCGGTGGGGCAGGGGTTTTACAAAAAAGTTATCACACACAAGAGTGGTTTTGTACATCTGATTATGGCTATTTAGATAGTTACAATCGCTTGGTGGTTTTAGGGCGAAAAGATAATTTGATTATTTCTGGAGGAGAAAATATTTGCCCCGAAGAAATAGAAAAAATAATATTGGATAAATTCGGTTTAACGGCAATTATTGTGGCAGTTAAAAATAAGCGTTTTGGACAAAGGCCGGTAGCTTTTGTAGATGGGGTATTTGATAAAGACTTATTAATTAAACAGTTATCCGCTATTTTACCAAAGTATAAAATACCAGATGAGTTTTATACTTTGCCTGCAAATAACAATTTAAAAATAAGCAGATATGAGTTAGCTCAAAAAGCTAGTAAATACAATTAAATTGTGTTAGAAAATTTAACTTCTGGCGAACGTTTTTGCAAATAGGCATCAAAACCCATACAAATATTACGGATAAATAATTTGCCAATTTCTGAAATAGTCATCGTGTTATCGTTAAAATCTAATAAGCCCTGTTTTTGACATTCTACAATATGCGTTTGTTCACGGGCAAAGTAGAAGTTAAATTCTACGTTAAACATGGATTTAAACTCTGCTTTATTAATTGTAAATTGACACATTAAAGCATTGATAACCCATTGGCGAATTAAATCATCATCAGATAATACTAAACCGCGTTCAACAGGTAGTGTATTTAGGTTTAATTTTATTTGGTAATTTTTAAGTAGTTTTGTATTTTGTACAAAGGTATTGCCAACATATCCAATTGCAGATGGTCCAAAACCTATAAAGTCGTCTGTATAACGCAGAGTATAACCCATAAAATTTCTATATAAACTTCCACTGGCAAAAGATTTAGCCATTTCATCACTTTTTAATGCAAAGTGATCCATTGCAATAGCATCATAGCCATTATCCAATAGCATATCTCTGGCTTGTAAAAATATTTTCACTCGTATATCAGCGCTGGGTAAATCCTTTGGATTTATTTTTTTTTGAAAAGGTTGATGTTTAGGAAGGTAAGCAAAATTGTACAGAGCAATTCTATCTGGCCTTAATTTTATGACTTCTTTAACGGTTTGTTTGAAGCTTTTTATACTTTGATAGGGTAGACCGTATATTAAGTCGTAGTTAAGACTTTTAATGCCGTGTTCTCTAAAATCCTGTGTTAATAAAGCAATTTCTTCATAGCTTTGTACCCTATTTACTGCAAGTTGTACTTGTTTATCAAAATCTTGCACACCCATTGATAGGCGGTTATATCCTAATTGTTTTAAAAAACCTATGCGAGAGTTATCTAATGTGCGAGAGTCTACTTCAATACTGATTTCTGCATCATTACTTAAATTAAAGTTTTCTGCAATTTTAGTATGGATTTTAGCAATTTGATAATCTTCTAAAAAATTGGGAGTTCCGCCTCCCCAATGTAATAAGCTAACAGTTTTATTTTTGCCAATTTTATTAATTACTAAGTCAATTTCTTTAAATAAGTTAGTGATAAATTCATCGCCATATTTAGCTTTACGTGTGCGAATGACCCGGTTGCAGGCACAAAAATAACATGGTGATTCACAAAAAGGTATATGTAAATATAGAGATAGAGGTTTGTTTTTAGTTTTAAAATTATTTAGAGCAGTAAAGTAGTTTTTTTGATTTATTGTGTTTGTCCAATCCACAGCTGTAGGATAAGATGTATAACGTGGGCCGGCGACATCGTATTTGTTTAGTAAATCTTTTGTTATTGCAATAGTCATTATTGATTTTAAAGCTTTGCTATAAAATCAATAAGATTTATAGCAAAGTAAACCAAGTTTATTCGCTAGGAGCTAATGATACTTGTAAGTAAAATTCTTCGCCGTCAGCACTTAGCACAATAACAATGCAAGGAGTTCCAGATTTATTAGAAATAGTGTGTCCACTGCCAGATACAATAGAAGGTAAACTGATATTAAATTCATAATTACCACCGCGCAATTCTGATTTAGCACCACCAGAAATCATATTGATGATTTCGCCAACACCATCGTGCATATCTTCTTCGCTTAAATCTTCGGGCTTCATCATAAGCATATTAGCAACTAATTTTTTAGCTAAATCATGAGGGAGTGTAATGGCTACAGATCCTGTGGCTGCACCGCTAAGTCCCATAACACCTGATACATCTCCAGGTACATCGCGGTCGCCTTTGATATACATATCTTTGCGCGTTACCTTAGTAACTTGCGCCATGGTTTGAAATGCGTTAATTGCCCCATTTATAAATGGGTTTATAAAATCTGCGTTAATTCCAGCCATAATTTCTCCCGATAGCCTCCCAAAATTTTATTAGAAATAGTTTAACAGGTACGATCAAAAAAAAGAACTATTTTAATGATCGCACCGAAAATTATTTTATGTAAATTTATTTTTCAATAATTGGATGCCAAGTATCAGCTGTACAAATCTCAAAGAAATTTGCAAACTTAACACCTTTAGAAGACCCGGCAACAATAACTACCATATCATCTTCTTTTAACAATTCTTTTTTAGTGAAGTATTTAAACCCTGTGGCCATTAATTCATTAGTGGATTTAGCATCGTTATCACAGGTAGAGAATACGCCATAAGAAAGGGCTAATTCTCGCATTACTCTTGGTGATTTAGTTACAACATAAATAGGTGTTTGACCACGGTATGCAGATAAAAAGCGTGGTGCACGACCTGTTAGTGTATCGGCGATAATAGCTTTAATAGGCATTTCACGAGTAGCTCTAGCAGCAGAATAGCAAATGTGTTCTAAAATTTTATTATCATATTGAATGTCAGTTTTTCCTGTATTAACATTGCGTTGAGGTTCAATTGATTTACAAATTGAATCCATAGTCTTTACAGCTTCAACAGGATAATCACCATAAGCTGTTTCGCCACTTAACATAATAGCATCAGTGCCATCATAAACAGCATTAGCGATATCGCTGACTTCTGCTCGTGTAGGACGAGGATTTTCAATCATTGTATGTAACATTTGTGTTGCTGTGATTACTGGTTTGCCTTTACGGCGACAAGTCTCAATAATTTTCTTTTGTACAATGGGCACTTCTTCTTGAGGTATTTCGATACCTAAGTCGCCACGGGCAACCATAATGCCATATACTTCATCTGTAATAGAGTTGATATTTTCAACTCCTTCACGATTTTCTATTTTTGCAATAATTTTGATATCACTGTTAGCTTCATCAAGTATTTTTTGTACTTCATGCACATCAGCAGTGTTGCGTACAAAAGAGTGGGCAATAAATTCTAAGTCTTGGTCGATGGCAAATTTGATAAAATCTAAGTCCTTAGCAGATACGCTAGGTAAATCAAATTTAGCCCCTGGAACATTAACGCTTTTTTTGTTTTTTACTACGCCACTATTTTCTGCACGACAAACAAGAACACCATTTTTTTTGTCTAAGACTTTAAATTTAGTTTCACCATCATCAATTAAAATAAAAGCGCCTACTTTTACTTCGGCGACAAAGCCATCATAATTTACGTCAAATCCTGATTTATCACCAATGTTATGACCAATTAAAATTTCATCGCCTTCTTCAAATTTAACAGGTTCTTTGATGTCGCGAGTGCGAATTTCTGGTCCTTTAGTGTCGATTAAAATACCAATATGTTTAGAGACACTTCTAACATTTTTGATTAAAATTTTAGCTTTTTCCATCTCCATATGTGCAGTATTAAGACGTACAACGTTTATACCCGCTTCATATAAATCTTTAATAAAGTCAATTTCACAGCGAATATCACTGATTGTAGCTACAATTTTGGTTTGTTTGATGCACATGTTTTAATCCTTCAAAAATTTAATATAATGAAGTTTTAATTATAACAAACTCAGTGCATACAGGCGAGTATTTTTTAAGTAGGTATATTTTGGATGATATAACAACAGCGGAACCAGATTTTCATCATTTGACACCCGAGGTGGTTATTTCATTGGTTGAGGGGGCTTTGGGTTGTCGTTTACGCCCTATATGCCGAAGTTTAAACTCATATATTAATCGTGTGTATGAATTGCAACGTGATGATGGTGTAGGTTTAGTTGCTAAGTTTTATCGTCCTGGTCGGTGGGATTTTTGTGCCTTAGAGGACGAGCATAATTTTATGCGTGAACTATCCGAGGCAGAAATACCAGTAGTTGCACCATTAGAAATGGTTTTTGGTGGAACATTAGGCGAGTATAAAAATACTTTATTTACTGTTTTTCCTAAAAAAGGTGGGCGTACACCAGATGAGTTTAATCATAAACAATGGTTAGAATTGGGTCGTTTAGTGGGTAGGACGCACGCCATTGGGGCTGGGAGTGTAGCTCATAATCGTATTAATATGTCGCCTATAACATCTACTTACGATCAATTGCAGTTTTTGTTAAATGGAAATTTTATTAGCGATGATTTAATATCTGAGTTTGACGATTTGTTTTGTCATATTATCGATGTAATTGCTCCTGTTTTTGAGGGGCTAGAACAAATTAGAATACACGGTGATTTACATTTTGCCAATATTATACATAGACTAGATGAGGGTTATTTTTTGATTGATTTTGACGATATGTGTATGGGGCATCCCGTTCAGGATTTTTGGATGTTATTGCCTGGTTATCAAGATGAAACCCAAGCTGAGATAGAATCGTTTTTGCAAGGATATGAAACATTTAGAAATTTTGATATGCGTGGGCTTAGGTTGATAGAACCGTTGCGTATTATGCGTTATATACATTATTGTTGTTGGTGTGCCCATCAGGTGGCAGATGGTGGTTTTAATAGAATTGCTCCGGGATGGGGGACAAGGTCTTATTGGCGTTCAGAAATTAATGATTTACAAACCCAATTAAACAGGATTAAAAATAATTTAATTTAGAAAAACATTAAAAACTATTTAATATTTTTTTGTGAGTTAAAATATTGTAATGTTACATTAATAAAAATTTATAGTCAGGGATAAAAATGTCAGAATATAATTATCAAGAAATGTTTCAATTCTCAGCCGATAGCACCCAATATCGTAAATTAACTAGCGATTATGTTAAAGTGATAAAATACAATGACAGGGAAGTTTTACATATTGAGCCAGAAGCTTTAGAAATATTGTCTGCTGAAGCGATGGCAGATGTGTCATTTTATTTACGTCCTGCGCATTTACAAAAATTACAAGCCGAGTTGCTCGATGTTGAAGCTAGCGAAAATGATAAATTTGTAATTGAAACAATGTTAAAAAATTCTTGTATAGCTGCCCATGGTGAATTGCCAACTTGTCAGGATACTGGTACGGCTATTGTGATGGGCAAAAAAGGTGAGGATGTATATACGGGGTGTAATGATTTGGAAGAGATTTCAAAGGGTATTTATAAAACATATCATGAGCGGAATTTACGTTATTCTCAGATTGCCCCCTTGACTATGTTCAAAGAAAAAAATACTGCCAATAATTTGCCAGCTCAAATTGATTTATATGCAACATCTGGAATGGAGTATTCGTTTTTATTTGTGGCGAAGGGCGGAGGTTCTGCCAATAAAACTTATTTATATCAAGAAACAAAAGAACTTTTAAATGAGGATAGATTGGTTAATTTTTTTAAGGCTAAAATAAAGTCTATTGGTACAGCGGCTTGTCCTCCGTATCATTTAGCGTTTGTTATTGGCGGAACTTCAGCCGAGATGAATTTAAAAATCGTTAAATTAGCCAGTGTAGGATATTTGGATAATTTACCGACTTCAGGAAACGAAGGCGGGCGAGCGTATCGAGACATCGAGTGGGAAGAACGGGTTTTAAAGATGTGCCAAGAAACTGGCATTGGCGCACAATTTGGAGGTAAATATTTTGCACACGATGTGCGGGTAATACGTTTGCCTCGTCATGCTGCATCTTGCCCTGTTGGTATGGGGGTTAGTTGTAGTGCCGATCGCAATATTAAAGCTAAAATAACCTCTGAAGGGTTATTTATCGAAGAGATGGAAAAAAATCCTAGCGCTTATTTGCCAGAAAAAGCTATAGAAATGCAACCTGCAATTGAAATTGATTTGGATCGTCCAATTTCAGAAGTCTTATCAGAACTGTCTAAGCACCCTATTAAAACCAGATTAAGCTTAAATGGTACATTAATAGTAGCTAGAGATATGGCTCATGCTAAAATTAAAGAAATGCTAGATAATGGCGAGCCAATGCCAGAATATTTTAAAAATCATCCAATATATTATGCTGGCCCAGCTAAAAAACCTGTTGATAAACCATCGGGTAGCTTTGGACCCACTACGGCTAATCGTATGGATCCTTATGTTGCGCCGTTTCAGGCTCAGGGAGGCTCAATGATAATGTTAGCTAAGGGTAACCGTGATAGTTGTGTACGTGATGCGTGTAAAACTTATGGTGGATTTTATTTGGGCTCGATAGGTGGTCCGGCGGCAATTTTAGCAGAAGAAAATATTTTAAGTATCGAGATATTAGACTTTGAAGAATTTGGGATGGAAGCAGTGCGTAAAATTAAAGTTAAAAATTTTCCTGCGTTTATAATTTGCGACGATAAGGGCAATGATTTTTTTGATGATTAAAACGAGTATTTAACACCAAAAATTAGGCGTTTATCATGTTTGGTGATACTTTCAGAAGTGCTAGATTCATAATCGTAAATATGGGTAATATTTAAAATCCAATCTTCGATTAGGATAGTGTCTAATGAAATTTCATTGCGTGAAAATGTTTTATGTGTTTTTGTAGTGCGATTGCTATAAAAATTATCTGCTAAGGATATGCGTTGGTTTAATTTAAAAGAAATATCTATGCCCAAGCGTGTGGTTGTTTCTTTACTATTATTAAAGTCTTTTTGATTTTTATGTAAATAAGACAATCCAATATCGCTGGATAGTTTAAAGTTTTTAGAATTAAAAAATCTAAAGCCACTACCACCACTGGATATACTTTTTAGTTTCATACTTGTAAATTTATCGTTAGATAATTCTTCACTGGCAAATGTAAATATTTTTGTGTTTAAATTATATTCGTATTTGCCAAATAAAAAGTTATTGCTTGCTGTTGTTTGGTTTTCTTCTTTGGCAAATTCACCGCGATATTTTACAGCGATTGAGGCGTGCTTTAAATCGCGTTTAAATTCAGTCGCAAAATCAAAATTTCTGCGATTAGTATTGCCAGAACTGTAATTTCCGCCAGCTAATAGGTAGCCACACCATTTGCTAGTATCTGCATTTATGGCTTTAATTTCGCTGATAGCGTTGGGAAGGTAAGGTGTGTCTTTGATTTTTGGATTGTCTGTATTTAAGTTAAGTAATTTTGGTATCCAATATAAGTTAGTTTCCCAAAAAGGTTTTGGCAACGGTTTGTTTAAATAAATACCACCATCATTGTCGGGCTTTAGTGCTATATTTGAGATACTGCCGTCTTTCCACAAAATTTGTTGTGGTTTAGTTGTATTGATGGATAAAATTTTTGTGGCGTCAATTTTTAATATACCAGCATAATTAGTTTTAATTTTTAGTTGCTCATTAATTAAGTTTATAATTTTGCCTGTTATTTTATCACCATTTTCTAAAACTATGTTATCGGCAAAAGTAGCTTGAGTGATACTAAACATGCAAGCTAATATGCAAATAAAGCGCATTACTTATTTTGGTACCAATCTTCCAAATTTTGAACTACTTCGTCTGCTTGACTTGTATCTTGCTCAAATGCCCCTGGTATTTTGATAGCTACACAGTACATACCAGCTTTTTTTGCAGATATAATGCCTACGGTAGAATCTTCAAAGACAATGCAGTCTTTAGGATCAACGCCAATTTTTTTGGCAGCGTATAGATATGGGGTAGGGGCGGGTTTGCCATCTGGATAATCTTCTGTTCCAAGATAAAATTGAATATTTTTTTCGACATTTAGGACTTTAACAAACTTTGCCAAATGTTGACGTGGAGAACCAGATACGATGGCTACAGGAATATCACTACTTAATTTTTGTAAAACTTCTTTAGAACCATCAATTATAAACGCACTAGGTTGTTGGCGTTTAATATCCTCAAAGTGTTTAGTTAATTTGTTGTCTAATTCTTCTTCGCCAATTGCGGCACCTGGGTAGCGTTTTATGATGTTTTGATAAACGGTTGACCATGCGTATCCGTATGTTAAATTCATAGAGAGTTCGTCAGATATTGTAATGCCCAATTCATCTAATGCTAAGCGTAAGGATATGGCATAGACCCGTTCGCTATTAACTAATGTTCCATCCATATCAAATAGGGCAGCTTTGAATCTCATATTTTTTTCCAGTTAAAAAAGTGACATTTGTTTGGCCTCAATGGCCTTTTTGTTTTTCTTTGGTTTGTAATGCTTGATTTTAATTAGCTCTGCCACGCATCTGCCAGTTGCTTCAACATCGGCTAAGGCATTGTGAGCATTGGCAAATGTAGTGCCAAATAGATGTTGGTGTAATTCGCTTAAAGTGGGGTTTTTAATGCGGTCACCAAAATTGCCTGCTTTTAGTTGGCAAAGCTCTTTTGTCTCTGTCATGGTATCGTAAGTGGTGCTTGGTAAAAAATCTTGATTGCGTCCAACGCGCAAAAATTCATTTTGTAATACACGTTTGTCAAATTCAATATTATGTGCTATGGCAATGTCTGCATCTTTAAATAGTTGTGCTATCGATGCTGCGTGATAGACAAAAGGTTCTTTTTCTATCACAGTTTCGTCGCTGATTCCATGAACTTCAGTGCATGATTCTGGTATGTGAATAGGAGGCTTTATTAACATATCATACTCTTGTAGTTTAGTTAGTTCTTGTTTCTTGTATTCATAAATAATGGCAGCAAATTGGCAGACGTAAGGTTGTTTTTCTATGGGACCACCAGCATTTACTAGACCAGTTGTTTCTGTATCAAATATTATAATTTTCATTTTATTATTATAAAAAAAAGGGCTAATTTTTTACAGCTTAAAATTGCTAAGCTTATGATATTTATCTCTATAATCGTGATGCGTGGGGAGGTTGTCCAGTATATTGCTTAAATACTCTTATAAAATAGCTTGGATCAACATATCCAGAGGCAAATGATATTTCGGCAATACTTAAAGAGTAATCTTTTAGTAATTCTTGAGCGTAATTGATTCTAATTTTTGTAATATATTTATTAATTGGTATTCCCATTTTTTTGCTAAAGCTTTGCGATAAATATTCAGGGTTACATTCAATTCTTTTGGCAATTTTATGGACATTGATATCAGTATCGTAAAATTCTGATTTAATGATATTTAGGCATTGCTCAACTTTAGTATATTTTTGAGGATATATTAAACTATGTTTAAGCATTTTTAAAAAATTAATTAATAGATTTTGTTGTATATCTTGGGCATTATCTTGTAATCCCCAGTAAATAATATCATTTAAGTATACAATTCCATTTGAAGTTACAATTTTATTGGTAAAAACAGGGGTTTTTACTTGGGGTTTATTTGGAGTTTGCATTATAAAAGATGAACCAACTTGCAAACCAATAGAAATTAATAAATTAGCAGAGTTATCTTGTTTATCTATATGTTTTAAGTGGTGTGTTTTTGCCGGTATAATACAAAATTCACCGGCTTTAATTTCGATACAATTATTTGCAAATTGATATTTGGAACTTCCATATATTTGATAAATTAATTCTGGCGTATAGTGGAATGCCATGGGATGAGCCGATTCTTGATTAGGATTAGAATTTGGTATATGCAAATAATAGTTTTTTGTTTTAATTGATAATATGGCTTCAGTAACATATTTTAAAGCTAAGTCTTGAGTAAATAATTGATTATTTGGCATTTATCGCTAGCTCTTGTATGTAATCGTCTAAATAGTATTTATTTACAGCTGATGTATGTGGCATTATAAATACATTTGACATATCCCATAATTTATTTGATTGAGATAAGGGTTCTTGTTCAAAAACATCTAGCCCAGCCCCAGCTATTTGTTTGTTTTGTAATGCCCAAATTAGATTACTTTCTTGATAACAGTTGCCACGCCCAATGTTATATAAATACGCACTAGATTTCATCATTGTAAAATGTTTTTTTGTAATGATATGTTTGGTCTCATCACCGCTTGGTAAAATACAAATTAAGCTATCGGCTTTGTGTAAATGTTTATCTAGCTGATTTGGATGGATGATGAAGTCGGCGTTATTGTCAAGTTGGTTATTTCTGCAAGAACGTTTAATACCTGTTATCGTTGCCCCCATTGCTTTAAGTAATTTAGCGCAAGCTCTGCCAATTGCACCGTATCCTAATATAAAATGGTGTGCATTTCCCAATCTATTAGTATTAGATAATAAATCACGAGCAAATTGTTTTTTAGATTGAGCTTGTTGTAATAGTGCTAAATTACGACTATGCCATAACATCATTGCTAAAAGCGATTCGGCCATAATTTTTCCCTGAAAATGGCCGTGGTGGATTTTGATTCTGTCATTTTTAGCAATCCAATCATCACCTGCGGCAGGAGTATAAATATCTTTTAAATTGGTAGCTATTTCATACCAGTGAGGTTTAAATAACCAAGTTATCAATGTGGTTGTATTGGGTAAGTGCAATAATAAGTCATCCTCATTTTGACAAAAGATAAGATTGTCAAATAATAGATTTAGTTGTTTAAAATGCCTTTCTTTGGCATTGAAGGCGTCTATTTTACTTTTTATGTATAGGATTGTCTTTTGTTGATTGTTCATAATGCTTTTGATTTTGACCTAAGAAACGTATTGTAATTTGTTTTAATGTGGGATTAATATTTAACAGAGACATAACTTTATAGCAGGCTATTAATTCTGGAGTTACATCTTTGGGGGGATATATAACATCTAAAGAGGTCCCATTTTTGTCTATTAATGTAACTTTATATCCACTTTTATTATTTGGATATGTTATTTGTGTGATTGTATATATAGTAGCATTATGGCTCTCAAATGGCTTGTTGCTGATGTTTGGCGTGTAAGAATTGTTATCTATACCTAAATAAGAGCTTATTTCAGTCAGCGATTTTGCAGAAATGTTTAATGATTGTTGCATAAGATAGTCTAATTTATTAAGCCTTTGTTGAGGTGGCATCTTTGCAAAGTGTTTTATTTGATTCCATATTTCATTGTTAGGCGAAAGTCCTATGGATGATTTTATGTTTAATTTTATATTTTTAATATGCGGTGGTATTTCAAAGATTGTTAAATGCATACCGCCAGTATTTATTAGATATAGAAATACTACAATATGTAAAAAAATAGATATAATAATTGTGCGTTTCATTTTTAATATTGTAACATTTGGCAGATTGAGGTCTATTTTTTTCGCATGGATAATAATAGAATAAGCATATATACTTATTCTTTACATTAAATTATTGAGATAATATGAATATACAATTAAATAAGATAACAAAAGACAAGGCGGAAAAATTAATACATCAATTATTTATATCAGATTTAAAAATAGATGTAGGTGATGGAGATATTACTAGCAAATCTTTAAACGTTACATATCCAATGACGGGTAAATTTGTGGCTAAGGACTGCGGAATTATATCTGGAGTTGATGCTTCAGTTTCATTTATCCAAAAATATTATCCTAATATTACTTTCAAAGCTAATAATCAAGATGGTGATGATATTAAATACGGTGATATTATAGCAACTATATCAGGTACCGCCGCAGATGTTTTAACTTTAGAAAGAACATTATTAAATATGATGCAACATCTAAGTGGCGTAGCTACTCAAACAAAACAATTGCTAAATCTCTGCCGAGGCACTAAAGTTCAGGTGGTTGATACACGTAAAACTTTGCCAGGTATGCGCGGTATTCAAAAATACGCTATGCTTTGTGGTGGGGGCAGTAACCATAGAATAGGCTTATATGATATGGTGTTAATTAAAGATAATCATTTGGCATCAATTAAACAGACAAACCCAAAAGATTTTATTACAGAAGCTATTATGCGTAGTCGCAGTAACATACCTAAGCATATTAAGATTATGGTGGAGGTAGAATCTATTGAAGGGATGTTAGAAGCTGCTAAAGCAAAGGCCGATTATATTATGTTAGATAATATGGATGTGCCTACTATGATAAAAGCTGTTAATAAATTAAAGTTCGAGTTTGGTAATAGTCGACCAAAATTAGAGGCTTCAGGTAATATAAATTTACAAACTATAGCAGAAGTAGCTAAAACTGGTGTTGATAGGATTTCCGTTGGATCAATTACGCATAGCGTAAAAGCATTTGATATTTCTTTGAAATTTTAATTTGCATTATTTTATTTAAGAGTAAGGAGCGAAACCCCTTACTCTTAAATAATCTTACATATTGCCCATCATAGATATTAATGGCATAAATAGGGCGATTACAATATAGCCCACTGATACACCCATACCGACAATTAGCATAGGCTCTATTAAGCTCATCATTGCGCCTACTAGATTTTCAATATCAGCATCATAACCATCGGCAATTTTATTCATCATTTTAGCAACTTCTCCGGTTTCTTCACCAACATCAACCATATTTACAAGTAGTGGGTCAAATACGTTAGTGGCTTTCATTGGAGCAGCCATTGATTCACCTTCTTTAATGCCGCTGTGAATTTCACCAATTGCCCAGCGCACAACTTCATTAGAGGATGCATTTTTAACAATACTTAACCCTTCTAAAATAGGTACACCAGAGGCAATTAAAGTGCCTGTTGTACGACAAAATCTAGATACTGCACCTTTTTCATAAATTTCACCAGCTACTGGAATTTTCATAAATAACCAGTCGGTTGCAAAACGCCCTTTTTGGCTTAGACGGATTAATTTTAAGCATAACCAAAAGCTAAAAGGTATAACAGGTATGAGATACCAATAATTTTCCATCCAAACAGATAAATCTATTAGCACGGTTGTCATAGAAGGTAGTTCCATACCCATATCACCAAAAATCTTTTGGAATTTAGGTACAATCATAATCATAATACCAGTTAGAATTGTACCGGCAATCATCATAACTGATACTGGGTATACCATAGCAGATACCAGTTGTTTTTTTAGTTTCGCAGCTTTTTCTCTAAAATCAGATAGCCTATCCATAATGGTATCAAGTACACCACCTGCTTCACCTGCTTTGACCATATTTACATATAAATTATCAAAGCATTTAGGATGTTTTGCCAAGGCATCAGAAAATGTTGAGCCAGAATTTACATCATCACTAACATCCATTAAGGCATTTTTTAATAATCCAGGTTTCATTTGCTCTTCTAATAAGGTCAACGATCTTACAATCGGTAGTCCAGCATCTTGCAAAGTTGCCAATTGTCGAGTAAACATAGTTAATTGTTTTTGATCTACACCACCAATAATCATTCCTTGTTTTTTTTTGACTGGGGCAGCATTATTTTTTTTAGCTCCGCCACTTTTACCGCCTTTAACTTTGGTTGGAAAAATACCTTTTCCGCGTAATTTTTCGGTTGCTTCTTCAACACTTCCAGCTTCAATAGTGCCTTTGGTTTTTTTTCCAGCTGATGTCATTGCTTCAAACGTAAATTTTGCCATATTTATCCTTCTTCTTCGCCTAATGTTTCACGTAGCACTTCTTCAATGGTGGTGCGTCCTTCAAGTACGGCTCTAATTCCAGATGCTCGCAATGCAATCATACCTTCTTCAACAGCAACTGCACGCAGTTCTTCAGTTGAAGATTCTTTTACAATTGCTTCGGCAACTCGTTCTGAAATTTGAAATAATTCGTGGATGGCTGTACGTCCGCGATATCCAGAGCCATTACATTTGTCGCAACCTTTTCCATAATAAAGTTGTGTACCTTTTACATCGGCAGGTGTTAATTGTAGGGACATTAACTCTTCTTCAGTTGGGGTATATGCCGTTCGGCAACCACTACATACAGTTTTTACTAAGCGCTGAGCCACAACTAATTTTACAGTTGCTGCTACTAAAAAATTTTCCAATCCCATATCTATCATTCTTGTAATGGCAGAAGGAGCATCGTTAGTGTGTAATGTTGAAAATACAAGGTGGCCTGTTAGTGCCGCTTCGATTGCTATCTGAGCAGTTTCTTTATCGCGCATTTCACCCACAAATATTTTGTCAGGATCTTGGCGTAGGATAGCTCGTAAGCAAGAGGAATATGTCAATCCAACTGCTTCATTAATATTTACTTGAATGAGTCCATCAATTTCATATTCAACAGGATCTTCAGTAGTGATAATTTTGGTTTCAATGTCATTAATTTCTGATATTGCAGCATATAATGTTGTAGTTTTACCAGATCCTGTAGGGCCAGTTACAAGTACAATTCCATTTGGTAATGTAATATATTTTCGTAATAATTCTAAATCTTGTTCACGAAAACCTAACTTTTCAATATCTAGTGATATTGACTGTCTGTCTAATACACGTATTACAACTGATTCGCCAAAGAAACAAGGCAAAGTTGCAACACGTAAATCAACAGGGTTTCCTCCAATATTTAATGCTATACGATTGTCCTGTGGGATTCGGCGTTCAGCAATATTCATATTAGCCATTACCTTGATACGCGAAACTAACGCAGCAGCAAGATGGCGCGGTGGAGGCATCATTTCATACAATACACCATCGACACGATAGCGTATTTTAAATTCAGTTTCAAATGGCTCAAAATGTAAATCTGATGCTCCATCTTTAATGGCGTTTAGCAATATTAAGTTTAATAATTTTATAACGGGCGCTGCGTTGGCTTGTTGTTCCACTGCGGCAATATCTTCGGGCCCATCATTGTCATCGCTGAGTTCCATACCATCATCATCAAAATCACTAATTAGATTTTCGATTGATTCATCTTCGGCATAAAATTTATCTAATGCTTCTTCTACTGCGGTTTCAGTGGCAATACTTGCTTGCACTTCATCACAGTTAATTAAAAATTTTAAATCATCAAGCACATTGATATTGTTGGGGTCAGCCATCGCTACCATTAGGATGTTATTTTTAAAGTCAAATGGAATGACTTTATACATGGTAGCCACCGACTGGGGTACCATATCGATAACAGACTCAGAAATATCAAGAGATTCTAATTTAACAAATCCAATGCCTACTTGTTTGCCTAGGGCTATGGTAAGTTCTTCTTGGGTGAGTAAACCCATTTCCACGGCAACGCTACCAAAAGGACCACCATTTTTTTTTTGTTGAATAGCAACTTCTTCGAGTTGCGCCTCGGTTAGAAAGCCTTCTTCTTTTAGAATATCACCTAATGTCATATTTGTTCCTTTTCATATCTCCGCACTATAACAGAAGTTAAGTTTTCTAGCCAATAAAAATTTGATCATACACCCATATCAATAAGGTTAATATAATAAAAATTAAAGCTATGATTTTAAATAAATTTGGTTTTTCTTGTTCTTGATCTCTAGCTATTTGGGCGAGGGTGCGTTTCATTAATTTACTTTTAGACTGGCTAGATCTGTTGCGGCCATTGTCAAAATTTTGGCGTCCTGCAATTTTTTTAATTTCATTTAAAACTTCATCGCAATTTTTTGGACGATCGATTGCTTGTTTGGCCATCATTTTGACAATTAAATTTTGAAATTCCTGGTTGATTTTTAAGCGAATATCTGAAATTGGTACAGGGTAAGTCTCAACTATGGCGTCTTTTAGTTCTGCATCTGACAAACCTTGAAATGGTATACACCCAGTTAAGGCATGATATAGTATTGCACCTAGAGAATATATATCACTTGAGATAGAGGTGCTTCTACCTAATACTACTTCTGGAGCCATATAATTATATATTTTATTTTCACGTCTTAACTTGCCAAATCCCATTTCGGCTAATAGGTAAAAGCCATCATTATTAATTAATATTTTTTCGGGATGCAAACAACGATGTGTTATATGCTGCGCATGTGCTTCTTTTAGGGCGTTGCATATTTGTTCCGCCAGGCTTAAGACAGTAAGCTCAGATAAGTATTTATTGTGATTTATTTTTTTACTTAAACTTCCATTGCCTGCAAAAGTCATTGCAAAATAAGTGTAATGTCGATAGTCGCCAATATCATATACGCCAACGGCATTTGGGTGGTTGACTTTGCCCAGAGTTTGGGCTTCTTTTAAGATTTGTTCTCTGTTTGCTTCTTGTAGGCGGGTATCAATGACTTTTAAAGCAACTTCTCGACCCATAGAAAGTTGAGTGGCATGATATAATTTGCCAATAGTACAATCGGCAATTTTTGATTTTATTTCGTATCCGTTAATAGCGGGTAGAGCCGCCATGGATTAATCAAGAATCTCCGTTTTGATTATTTGATTTTTTTCATCTATCAGCACTAATTTAGGTTTGAGTATACGTGCTTCTTTGTCATCTAATTGGCAGTAACTTATGATTGTTATTTTATCTCCAACCATGCCTCGTCTAGCTGCGGGTCCATTTAAACAAATATTACCATCACCTTTTGAGCCTTTGATTGTATAGGTTTCTAAGCGTTCGCCATTGTCAATGTTGACCACTTGTACGCGTTCGCCAGGCAGAATGTCACTCGCTTCTAGTATTTCTGCGGGTATAGTAATGCTACCTGTGTAATGTAACTCACACTGGGTGATAGTAGCACGGTTGATTTTTGATTTATACATGGTGCGAATCATTATTAGTCCACTTCTATTATACAATTATCAATAAGACGAATATCGCCAAAATATATAGCTAAGGCCACCATTATACGACCTTTCTCGATTATATCCACATCGGCACAATTGGGCAATGAAACTATTGAGATATAATCAATTTCAATTATATCGACAGATTTTAGCATTTCATACATACCTGCTATAATACCCATAGCGTTGCGTTCACCAGAAGTTATTTTTTCATTGGCAAAGTCTAATAGTTCTTTTAATAACGTTGCTTCTTTGCGCTCTTCAGGGTTTAGTCTGGCGTTTCTGGAGCTCATTGCCAATCCATCCGCTTCTCTTTTTGTTTCAATTAGCTCTATTTGGATTGGGAAATTTAAGTCTTCAACCATACGTGAGATAATTAATGCTTGTTGAGCATCTTTTAAACCAAAAAAAGCTTTATCAGGTAAGGTAATATTAAAAAGTTTGGCAACGACTGTTGTAACGCCACGAAAATGTCCTGGGCGACTTGCACCTTCTAGTCTGGTGCTCATTTCATTGACTACTTCTACATAAGAACAATCACCACCTGGGTACATTGTTTTTTCTTCTGGACAAAAAACAGCATCCACACCAATTTCTTTTAGCATATCGATATCACTATTGATATCGCGTGGGTAGTTTGTTAAATCCGAGCTTTGGTTAAATTGAATAGGGTTGACAAAGATAGTTACAATAGTTGTATCACAAGCATTTAAACTGGCCTTGACTAGGCTTAAATGGCCTTTATGTAATGCACCCATGGTAGGAACAAGTCCAATATTGTTATTGTTCTGTTTTTGTTGGCGTGAAAATTCGCGCGCTTCTTGTATTGTCTTGAGTATTTGCATAGTAATAATCCAAAAGTTGCTTAATTGTTTGATTGTTTTCTGGATGGCGCACATTAGGCGCTATCTGTGAAAGTGGTAATAATACAAACTCCCGTTTAAGCATTTCCGCATGCGGAATGGTTAAATAAGTAGAACGACAGATTGTATCTTTGTATAAAATGATATCAATATCAATTTCTCGTGGACCCCAAATTTGACGTTTTTTTCTGCCGATTTGTTTTTCGATTTTTTTTATAACATTTAATAATTCTATGGGTGATAAGTCAGAAATAGTTGCAACAACAGTATTTAAAAAAGTAGGTTGGTCTGTTACTCCTACGGCATCACTTTCATAAAGAGGGGCGTATTGTGTAATAATTATATTATTTTGTGTTAATAGTCTATATGCAGATTTTATATAGGCTAGCTTATCACCAAGATTGGAACCTAGGGCTAAATAAATTATATTTGACATTTTACAAGCTATATTTTTATTTGGTTAATAATATGTATATCTTTAGCTATTTGTGAGGCCAGTTGAGTTGCACAGTCAAATTGTTTTTGTTTTCTAATATATTTAATAAATTCAATTTCTAAGTTTGCACCGTAAATATCGTCTTGAAAATTTATTAAATGCACTTCAAGATGAGATTTAGGAGTATTGGCATTAGTAAATGTAGGGCGTGGTCCCCAATGAGCAGCTGCCAAATAAGACTTATGATTATTGACGGTAGCTTTTACAGCCCATACTCCTTCGGGGATGGGTGCATCAAAGTTTACTATAACATTTGCAGTGGGAAATCCAATTTTTCGTCCGCGTTTATCACCATGTCCTACTTTGCCAAGTATTTTATAATTATAGCCAAGTAATTCAGAGGCTTTAGTTAAATCTGCTTGGCTTAGTAGTTGTCTAATACGGGTGCTACTGATGTTGCCGTTAATAGTTATAGCCTTAATGGCTTCGACATTTATGCCTAGGGGATTGAGTTCTTTGCGGGCTAAATTTATATCACCACGTCTGCCATCGCCAAATCTAGTGTCATAACCTAAAACTAAATTTTGAATTTCTAAAGCATTTATTAAATAAGTATTTATAAATCTTTCTGCGGACGTATGCCGGAGTTTTTCATCAAATGGAATAATAATTGCAAAATCAAAACCCATTTTTTCAAAGAAATGTATTCTGGCTTCAGGGCTTATTAATAATTTTAAAGGTTTTTCAGGTTGTAAAATTAAATTTGGATGAGAGCTAAAGGTAATTACCCCAGCAGGTTGATTGTTTTGTTTGGCAATATTTAATGTTTTTTGTAATAGAGCCTTGTGTCCTAAATGACAACCATCAAATACACCTATTGTTATAGTAGACTGACGAGGGGCTTTATAGATACTTTCGAAATTAGAGTATATATTCATTAGATGTCATAAAAAAAGGCGTTTCGGAAAACCGAAACGCCTTGAAGTTGTATCGTAAACGATTAACGTTTTGAGAATTGACGAGAACGACGGGCTTTACGAAGACCGAATTTCTTACGTTCTACACGACGAGGATCACGAGTAACAAGACCTTCTTCACGAAGCGCACTGCGATGACCTTCTTCATTAACCATTAATGCTCTTGCAATGCCCAAACGGATAGCGCCAGCTTGACCAGTTGTGCCGCCACCATGTACATTTACAAAAACATCAAATTTTGTGCGAGTATCAGTTGCAATCATAGGTGCAACTGCATCATTACATAATGAGTCTAAACTAAAATACTCACCTAATTTTTTACCATTTACAATGATATCACCTTTGCCGGGTGTAATGCGTACGCGGGCAACAGATGCCTTGCGACGGCCAGTTCCCCAATCATATGTTTTAGCCATATTGATTAACTCCTAGATTAGAGAGCTGGTTCCCAAGCCACAGGGTTTTGAGCCGCGTGGGGGTGATCAGCAGTTGAATAAATTTTAAGTTTAGAAAGCATTTGCTTGCCAAGTTTGTTTTTTGGTAGCATTCGGCGAACAGCAAGGCGTAGAATTTGGTCTGGATGACGTTCCATCATACGTTCATAAGAAATCTCTTTCTTGTTGCCAAAATATCCAGTTACATGGACATATTCTTTTTGTTCGGCTTTTTTTCCAGTTACAACAACTTTGTTGCAATTAGTCACTACGATAAAATCGCCAGTGTCGACATGTGGAGTATAAGTAGGCTTGTCTTTGCCCATCAACTTGGATGCGATTTCAACAGCTAAACGGCCTAAAATCTTGCCGTCAGCGTCAACGCTAACCCAGTTGTGCTCAACTGTCTGAGAGTTTGCTTGATACGTTTTCATCTCTGAAAATCCTTATTTATTAATTTACCTAAAAAGGTGATCGGGTAAAAAGTGGTTAATTACTTTATAAAATAGTTTGAATCTGTCAATAATTATCTGTAATTTGTTTTTAAAAATTGGAGTTATTTTCGTTTAAATCTCGTCTTTTGCGTCTCTTAACATTAGATGTTGTAAAGCTTTAAGAGGATTTTTATCTTTAAATAATACGTCGTATAGTTCTTCGGTAATTGGCATTTCAACATTGTATTTTTTTGCTAATGCTTTGGTAGCTTTAGTCGTTGGCACTCCTTCAGCTACTTGATCCATTGAGTCGATAATTTCTTTTAAGGTTTCGCCTTTACCTATTCTGATGCCAACAGCCCTGTTACGACCAAAATCACTAAAACAGGTAGTTATTAAATCACCCATACCACTTATACCGGCAAAGGTAGATTGTTCTGCGCCCATAGCGTCACCAAGCCTTACGATTTCCCTTAGACCTCGTACCAATAGGGCGCTTTTAGCATTGTCGCCTAGATTCATACCGTCTGCAATACCAGCGGCTAAGGCTATTACATTTTTTAAAGCAGCACCCAGTTGCACGCCTATAGTATCGGTCGTAGCATAAACGCGGATATTTTGACTCATAAATACTTTTTGAACTTGTCGAGCATAATTTAAATTTTTACTAACTGAAACCAAGGTAGCAGGCATACCACTGGCAACTTCTTCGGCATGGCTTGGGCCAAAAAAACCAGCTATTGTAGCTTTAGGTCGCAATTCTTCCATTAAATCCAAAGTGCCTTTGCCACTGCTTATTTCTATACCTTTTGATAAAACAATCAAATTGGCATTTGCGGGTATAAAATCTTTAAAGTTTTTAAAAGCAGAGCGTATAAATTGAGTTGGTATAACAATTAAAAAATAATCACTATCTTGCAATCCACTTAAAGAGGATACAAACTTAATGCCTTCAGGTAATTTATGATTGGGTAAATAGCGTTTGTTACAATATGTTTTATTGATTTCGGCAATTTCATTAGCGTCAAAGCCCCAAACGTGAACATCATGCCCATTGCGTTTTAAAATCATAGCTGAGGCAGTACCCCAAGTTCCATTACCAAGTACAGTGATTTTTGCCATATTTAATTAATTATCCTTTTTTTCAAAGCGGTTTTCTTGACCTTGAATTATGCGCAAGATATTGGTTCTGTGTCGCCAAACTATTATAAATCCTACTAACAATAGTAGACTTGTAACTGGTAAATTATGACCAAATGGCTTGTCGGCTATATAAATTTGTAAAAAAATTGCACCCAATGTAGCCAAAATAGAAGCTAATGAAACCATACGTGAAGTATAAAAAGTAAGTACCCATATTAATAATGATATGCCTAAGACAGTGGGAGCTAATCCCACTAATACGCCTGCGCTTGTGGCAACGCCCTTACCGCCTTTAAATTTTAAATAAACAGGAAAAACATGTCCTATAATCGCAAAAAATCCACAACAGACTATCCAAATCAAATTTTGATTATAATCCAACACATACGAGGCAACCCATATAGGAGAAGCTCCTTTTAAGAAATCTAATATAAATACGACAATACCCAAAGGCTTGCCTAGCACCCTAACGGCATTAGTAGCACCGAGGTTTTTACTGCCATGTTGACGTAAATCGATGCCTTTAGCTTTGCCTATCAGTAGCCCAAATGGTATGGCTCCGACCAAATAACTGATTATTAATAATGTATATTGATTCATAGCGGGAATTATAGATTATAAAACTATATGGGCAAGCTAAGAATTGCGCGCAAATAATTTTCCACGCTCTGAACCCATGCCTAAAACCATTTTTTTTAACACTTTATTCATCATATTAATGGCTGGATTTAATTTGCTATCTTGTAACTCGCATAATAAACAAGCTAATGACTCTAAAGTGCACAGACCATTATTTTGTGTAGTTGTACGTAATAAATAATTGGATTGCCAATGTTTTTTGAGTTCTATTTTAGGTATATTTAAAAATGTTTTTTTGCGAGCCCAACGTCTGGCAGAACTCCAAGAGGTATCTAATATGATAATGTTTAAAGGTTTGGTTAATTGTTTGCAAATTTGATTTGCTGGTTTTGTATTTGGATTAGGGAAAAATAAAATATGATGATATGCTGTATCTTGAATTAAATTATTTATTATTTGTTCCCAGCCTTTAATGTCTAGTCTTACAATTTGACTGTTGGGCAAAATCATTGATATATAACGTCCTGTATTACTGACGATGCGCTGTTCTTTAGCGCGGGTTACAATAGTTACTTTATGTTGGCAGTTTTGTGATTGTATATAAGCACATATACACTTATCGATATGTAACCAGCAAGAACGGCATCTGTTAAAGGTTGTTTTGGGCATATTTACTCACAAAAATATTTTATTAATTATTGCTTAGGATTGTTAATCATACAACTTTTGATAAGCTAAATATATATCATAAAAATAACCTAGGAGTTGATATGAATTTGGCAATTATTGGTTTGGGAAATATTGTGCAAAAATCAATTTTGCCAGCATTATCTGCAATTAAAGATTTTAATTTGGTTTTGTTGGGCTCAGAACACTCTACAAAAGCTAATGTTTTGGCAAAAAAATATGGTTGTCAGGCGGGATCTTATGACGATGTGATAAATGCTGATAATATTGATGCGGTTTATATCGCTTTGCCAAATCATTTGCATTTTTGTTGGGGTAAACAAGTTTTACAAAGTGGAAAACATTTATTATGTGAAAAACCATTGGTTATGACACTTGCAGAGGCGTTGGAATTAAAACAAATTGCCATGGAACAAGGTTTAATTTTAATGGAAGCATTTATGTATAGATTTCATCCTCAACATTCTGAGGTTCGCAAGTTAATATTTGATGGTTCCATTGGTCAAGTTAGATTTTTTGAGGCTTGTTTCTCTTATAGTTTATCAGACAAAAATAATATACGCCTAAAGCCAGACTGTGGAGGCGGTGCATTAATGGATGTTGGTTGTTATGGGATTGATAGCGCTAGGTTTATTTTAAACCAAGAACCTATCGGGGGGGTGTGTTTTTCTAGGTTTGGAGAAGAAACTAAAGTAGATGAAATTTCATGTATACAGTTAGAATTTGCCAATGGTATTTTTGCACAAATTAGATGTGCAACAGACTTACCGAGAGAGCAGGGGTATACTGTTTATGGAACGGAAGGTTCGATAGAGGTTTTGCAGCCTTTTTTACCTAATACAAATAAACCTGTGGTGATTAAACTTAATACAAAAAAACAACATATCATAAAAATTAAGGGTGATAACATCTATATGGCTGAGTTTAAATACTTTTATGCTTTAATTAAAAATCAAACGGTAGACAAGCACTTATATAGCAACGGATATGAAAATGTGGCCATATTAGAAAAATTAAGAAACTCAAAGAATATGGTGCATTTTTAATTGGTTATTAAATACGCCAATTAAAATTCTATTATATATATTGGTAATTAAGCGTAAAATCAATATTATATAGTTATGAAATATGAGGGAAAAGTAAATAAATTATACGAGAAAGCACAAAGTGTTAATGGATATTTTGTGGGTATATCTATTCGTTGGAAAATTTTAGCAGCATTTACTTTGGTTTTTATAACACCTATTGCATTGCAATCATTGGGCGTAGATTTAATTACATATATTGTTTTCGGATTGCCGTTAATTTTAGTTATCGGTTTATATTCGAGTCATCGCATTTTAACCACGATTAAAAATTTAGAGTCAATTATTAATAATCTTGCGGGTCGTAAAGTTGAAAATATATCAAAAAAAACCAAAGGCGATGAATTACATAATGTTATAGCTTCGCTAGATGGTATGGTAAATACGTTAGAAAGTAGCTATTCTAAAAAGAAAAAACAAAGCAAAAAGCAAAGCAAAAAACAAAGCAAAAAGCAAAAGATTGTCGAGATAAAAAAAGACGATCAAAAAATAAGACAGAGTTTTCATGCCAGCTTATCCACAGGACGCAGTGTTAGAGGCGATATATATATATTGCCCAGTCGAGAGACTGATGTTGGTAATTTTGGATTTAATTTAACCAGACGTGAAAGTTTGTTTTTATTGCACCAAAGTATCCCAGAAGTTAAACGACAGCTAAAAGAATTGCGTGATTCTGCTATTTTAGGTGAAAGCGAAAAGGGGATTATTGATTTTCAATTAACACTCATACAGGATAAAACTTTAATAGATGGTATAGCTTCATGTTTAAATGATGATATGCCATTGATGGGTGCTATAGAGACAACTTTTGGTGCTTTTGTGCATAGGCTACAGCGTTCAAAAAATACATATATACAGGGTAGAGTTCCAGATTGTACCGATTTAATGTTGCGCTTATTGCAAGTTATACAAGAAAGAATAGGGCATGATGCTTCAAGTCGATATGCAGATGCTAAGGGTAAAATAGTTTATACCAAGCAAATATATCCAAGTGATGTAATCGCATTGCATAAAATAGGCATTAAGGGCATTATTAGTCTTGAGGGTACGCCATCTTCGCATGCATCTATTTTGTTTCAATCTTTTGAATTGCCATCTGTAAGCAACATTGATTTCTCTGGAACAATGCCTTCAGGTGTTGATGTTATGATAGATACAGCACGAAAACAAATGATAACAAACCCTAGTGTTGAAGATATTAAGCGCTTAGATGTTGATAATTATTCTTTTCAAGGCAAAATCATCAAAACACCTGTTTCTTTGCTTTCTGGACAGCAAATTTGGGTAAGTGCCACCATTAATGTGGCATCAACTGCACAAAAGGCATTTGAAGCTGGTGCGGATGGCGTTGGATTATTTAGATCTGAAATGAGTTTTATAGGTCGAGAAACTATCCCCACAGAGGAAGAGCTTTATGAAGAGTACTCTCAAATCCGTGAGGCATTTGGTGACAAACCTATTGTGTTGAGGATGCTTGATATTGGTGGTGACAAATTGCCTATCACACAGGATCACAAGGAGGAAAATCCTTGTATGGGTTCTAGATCTATGCGTTTGCTTTTAAAACAGCCAGATATTATGCGACGCCAATTAAGGGCTATGTTACGAGCGGCTAACGAATTAACAACTATTATTTTCCCGATGGTCAATGGGTGGCACGAGTTGGAATTAATTCAAGCTAGAATTGACACAATAGCTAGCGAGTTATCTGATTTGGAAGCTCCAAATGCATCTAAGGTAGAGTATGGTTTGATGGTTGAGGTTCCGGCGATTGTAGAGCGGTTTGAAGATTATGTTGATAGTTTTAAGCATTTTAATTTAGGCACCAATGATTTAGCCCAATATACTTTAGCTGCCGATAGAAATAATATGGAAGTTGCCAATTTTTTTGACCCAGTGCATCCATCTATGTTGTCCATGATTCATAAAGTTACAACTATAGCGGCACAGCGTGGCAAAGAGGTTAGCTTATGCGGTGAAATGGCTGCTAATTTATGGCTTACTCCATTATTGGTAGGTTTAGGTGTTAGGGAATTTTCGGTATCTGCAAACTTAATACCACCAATAAAACACTTATTGAGCAATTTAGAGTTAAAAACATGCAATGAATTGGCAAATAGAGCATTATCTTGTCGTAGTTTAGATCAAGTGCGCGAAGTAATTTCAGAATATAACGCTAAATATAAAGAATCAAAAATTATTGATGAATCAAATATATAGTGTAATCTATATGCTTTATAGGAGAGAAAATGAAACTATTATTAACTATAATCTCGATAGCGTTCTTAGTGGGTGCTTGTTCAAGAGGTGGTGCACCAAGGCATGATGATGTAATGGCTACGCCAGAGCAAAAGGCGCATAATCAGCGTATGCGTGAAAGAGACTTAAAGGCCGTTGGTGATCCTATTATCAGGGCGACAGGCGGAGATTCTTTTTTAAATAATGCTGGGCCTCCGTAAGCTTTTATGTAGATACGGGTAATAAAAAAGGGCTAGAAAATCTAGCCCTTTTTTAATGTTATAACAAATCAGTTTTCTTTAATAAAATTAAAGATAGTCGGTAAGAAACTATAATTACGCCTAACCAACCTAATAATACTAATGCAGTCATATTTTCTCCTAATAGGCTTCTTTATTATTGATGTCATTGACAGTTAATTGCTTGTTATCCATCGCTTTCCAGACGTAAGCAATATAGCCTATTACAAACGGTATACAAAGCGCCACATAGGTCATAACCATTAAAGTATATGGGCTGCTGGAAGCGTTATAAATTGTAAGGCTTGATTGCAAATCACTTTTTGATGGGTAAAAAGAAGTGTTGTTGTAAGCAGGTAAAAGTAAAACCGTTAAGCCTACTAAAAATGTACCCGCTCCAGCACTCCATATACCTTTACAAGATTCTGTAAATGCGGTTTTAAATACTCCAAAAATTACTAAGACCAATCCTAATAGTAGGCAAATTAGTAAAATAGGATTAGCTAAAAAATTACTTAGGTATTTATTGCTTATCATTGCAATTTGACCATCATTGTTTACGCCAAAACCGTCACACATTAACAAGCATACTAGAACATATAATAAAAATGGTAATGATATAATAAAATTCATTAAACTAGCTTTGCGTAAACGGGCTTGCATATCAGGGGTTTCACTAAAATCTATATTGTTAATTAGATACATAGCGCCAAGATTGCGAGAATTAAATACTAAGAAAAATCCCAAACATAAATTGAAAGGAGAAAATGCAGCTTCTAATCCGCGTAAACTGTGTTGCCAAGTAACAAAATTAAACTCGCTGAGTGTAAAATTTGATCCAGTAAAAAATGTTCCAACAGCAGCGCCTATAAGCAAGATACCAATAGATCCGTTTATAAACAAGAAGGTCTCATAAACTGTAGCACCTAAAAAATTGTTTGGTTTGGTGCGATATTCAAAACTTACAGCTTGGATTACAAATGTAAATAAAATCAAAATCCAAACCCAATATGCACCTCCAAATGATGTGGCATAAAATTTAGGAAATGATGCAAACAACGAGCCTCCAAATACTACCAAAGTAGTGAAGGTTATTTCCCATTTGCGTCCTAATGAATTAATAACTAAGCTTTTTTCGTTTTTGGTTTTGGCTATTTGCCATAATAAAGTTTGTCCGCCTTGCACAAACATCAAAAATATAAAAAATGCACCGATAATAGAGCAAATTAGCCACCATAATTCTTGTAATGTTGAATAATCCATTTTATTTGTCCTCCTCTGGGCCAATACTGATTTGTTTTAACATAATTTTAATTTCTGCAATTAATAATGCTGTGAACAAAATTAAAAACATAAAAAAAGTTGTTTGAACTGTACCTGTGCTTAAATTAGTGCGGGCAATTGATACTGGTAAAAGGTCTTGTATTGCCCATGGTTGGCGTCCAACTTCTGCAACTACCCAACCTGCTTCAGAGGCTAATAATGCCATAAATATAGATGTAGTGCTTACTAGCAAGAACCATTTTTGTTTATGCAAAGTATCTTTAAACAAAAAGAATAAACATCCAGCGCATATAATTAAGAGCATTGTACTTAGCATCACCATAATGTGGAACGCGTAGAACGTAATGCTTACAGGAGGGACAATGTCTTCAGGTTTTTCTATAAATCCATAGCCTAAAAAATCTTTGTGTTGATTAAATAAGCCTAATGATGTTTTGGCTGCTAATTGATTATTAGCTTTTTTAGCATTTTTATAATTTTTTAGTTCATTTAATGCTATTTTACCTCGACGCATTTTTTCGTCCGTGCCTATGATATTATGGGCTTGATTTCCGTATATTAAATCGTTGATGCCTGGTACAAAACTATTAAAATTACGATTGGCCAAAAATGATAAAGCCCCAGGGATTTTGGCTTCAATTAAAAAAGCATCTTGATTATCACCAGGCTTTTTATTGCTATTGATTACGCCCATAGCTATCAAGCCAGCGTTGGTTTCGCCATCCCAAAGTCCTTCAAAAGCAGCTAATTTCATAGGTTGGTTTTGCGCTACTTCAAATGCTGATTTATCACCTGTGTAAGCGGTAAACGTGCCTGCTATAATGCCAAATACAGCAGCTACCATAATGGAGCGTTTAGCCATTAAAATATGGCGACCTTTGAGCATAAACCATGAAGAAATTGAAATGATAAACAATGATGCCAATAGCATTGAAGAGCTAGTAACATGTGTAAATTTAGAAACAGCTACAGGTGACAGTGCAATATCCCAAAAATTAGTCATTTCAAATCTAGCTGTATCTGGATTAAATTGTTGGCCGACAGGATGTTGCATCCAAGCGTTTGCTACTAAAATCCAAATGGCGGATATGTTAGATCCAATAGCAACTGCCCAAGTGGATAATAAATGAAATCGTTTACTTACTCTGTCCCATCCAAAAAACATTACAGCAAAGAATGTGGATTCCATAAAAAAGGCAATCATGCCTTCGATGGCTAGAGGCGCGCCAAAAATATCGCCAACCATCCACGAGTAATTTGACCAGTTTGTGCCAAACTCAAATTCCATAATTATGCCAGTGGCAACACCAATGGCAAAGTTGATTCCAAAGAGTTTCATCCAAAACTTAGTAAGACGTTTCCACTCTTCATTGCCAGTTTTTATGTAAATTGTTTCATAAAAGGCAATAATCCAAGTTATACCAAGGGTTAATGGTACAAATATCCAATGGTAAATAATGGTTAGGGCAAATTGTGCTCTTGCCCAATTAACCATGTCCAGATTGATGTTTTCAATCATTTAGCTTTCTCCTTTACAGTTAGTTGTTCTATTACAAAATTAGCTTTTTCTTCATCTGAAGAAAACTTGCTGTTGAGATGGTTTTGAAAGAAAAATATTTTGAGTATTCCAAAAATAATTAATAATTTAATTATAATTAGTTTCCATAATGTTTTGCCTAGCTTCATAGATTTAAAGCCATCAATATAAAATGATAATATTGACATCACAAATACCTCCTTTTAATTATTAATAATATCAATAATTGGTTATGAAAGTAATAAAAAAATAACAAACCGAAATTAGATTTAACCGCTTGCTCAAAAGTGTAGGATTGGTAGAATAATATTTGTCTAAATAAATATGTCTATAAATCAAAAATATAATAAATCTATCAAGCAAGCCTCAGAGGCAATTTTGTCTGCTAAGACAATAGCTATTGTTAGCCATATCAATCCCGATGGTGATACTTTGGGTTGTTCGTTGGCGTTGGCAAATATTTTGCGTGGCACAGGTAAAAAAATACATTTACTCAACGCCTCTAACTTACCAAAGCGATTTGAATTTTTGCCGGGATATAAAAAAATAAAAACAGAATTTGATGGAGTGGTAGACTTGGCGGTATCAGTTGATTGTGCTGGTGCAGATAGGGTGGGTCAACATGCAGGCATATTTAGCAAGGCTCGCCAAACCCTTGAAATTGATCACCATATTGATGGGTTAGGATATTGCCAAATTTCTGCTTTAGATACAGAAGCCGCATCAACTGCTGAGGTTATGTATGATGTAATTAAAACATTCAATATTGATATTAGCAAGCCAGTAGCCACATGTCTTATGACAGCGTTAATAACTGATACTCTAAATTTTAGTATATCAGCCACCAGATCTAAGACATTACGCGTGGCTGCACAGATGATTGATATAGGTGTTGATGTTGGTTATATATCTAATCAAGCTATTAAATTAAAGACACCTACAGAGCTTAAAATACAGGGACACGCTTTTGATGGGGCTAAGTTTGATTGTGATAATAAATTAGTTGTAAGTATTTTAAAACAAACAGATTTTGCTAGATTTAACGCTACTATGGATGATGCTGAAGAAGTATCTACTCATTTAATGTGTATTAGAGGGGTACATATAGCTGTTTTTTTTAGGCAAAGATTAGACGGGTTATTTAGAACGTCTTTGCGTAGTATAGCCAAATATAATTTGTCAAAAATCGCAAAAAAATATAATGGGGGCGGTCATAAGAATGCTGCTGGCTGTACATTGCATAAACAAGAAATTAATTTATTATTAAATGATTTAAAAAAAGTGGTAGCCGATGCCTTGTAAAGATACTACTGCCAAAATTATTGTTTGGTTAGATAAAAATGAAAAATTAATTAATTTTGATTTTACAAAATTAAGTTGTTCTAAAATTATTGGAGTTGGAACTCCATTTATGCAGTTTTGCATAGGTCATCATATAGATGATATATTAGATATTAATTTTGATTTAGCTTTGCAAACATTAAATAGTGATAACGACGAAGAAAATTTTTTAATGTATTTAGAATGGGACGCATTAAAATCGGCGTTGCAAAGTTATGTTGGTCAAAATTTAGATAGTCAACGTTATCAAGTAGCGTCGATATTACACACCGAAGAAGGTGTTAAAATTTCTATTATTATAAAACCTGTCAAAACAATGCCTAAAACATTGTTTTGTTGTAATTCCGGAAAATAAAATTATGAAAAAAGCATTTATACAAACATTTGGCTGTCAAATGAATGAACACGACAGCGATAGAATTAAAGTATTATTAAAGCGTGAAAATTATGAAATCACTGATAATATGGATGAGGCAAAATTGATTTTATTAAATACTTGTTCGGTGCGTGAAAACCCTGAAAATAAAGTGTATTCTTTAATCGGTACATTAAAATCACGTAAACAAACAGAAGATGATTTAATTATCGGTGTCGGTGGTTGCGTGGCTCAACAAGAGGGTAAAAATATATTAAAACGCAATAATATGGTAGATTTGGTTTTTGGCCCAGATAATATTTTTCATATTGGTGAAATGTTAGCTGAAGTAAAAGCGGGCAATCGTGTGGTGCGTGTCGCTTGGCAAGAACGTAAGAAAAAAGTGCAAAATTTTATACCAGAGTCTGAAATAAAAACTGGCAAAGTAAAAGCTGGCAAGGCATTAGTGTCTATTACTAAAGGTTGTGATAATTTTTGTAGCTATTGTATTGTACCATATACACGAGGTCGTTTGGTTAGTCGAGATCATGAAAATATTTTGGAAGAATGTTCAAATTTGATAAATAAAGGTGCGGTCGAAATCACTTTATTAGGTCAAAATGTAAATTCTTATGGAACAGAAGAATATGGTTTTCCTGAATTATTAAAAGATGTTGCCGATATTGATGGATTAAAAAGATTGCGTTTTACATCACCATATCCCAATGACTGGACTAATGAATTGTCAGATTTGTTAACATCGCATCCTAACATTTGTAATCAATTGCATTTACCATTTCAAGCGGGTGGTGATAATGTATTAAAAGCTATGAAAAGAGATCACAAAATAAAAACTTATTTGGAGAAGATGCATTATTTAAAGTCTATTAATCCAGATATTGCATTGGGTACAGATTTAATTGTTGGATTTCCTGGAGAAACAGAAGAAGATTTTGAGTGTACTTTAGATGTTATGCGTCAATTGCAATTTAAACAAGTATTTGCGTATAAATATTCGCCTAGACCTGGCACTAAAGCTTTGAGTTTGGGAGACACTGTAAGCCGCCAAGATAAAGAAAAAAGATTGGCAAAGGTTTTAGATTTGCATCAAGAAATAGCAGGAAAGTTATTACAAGCCGATGTTGGAAAATATGTTAGTGTTTTGATAGAAGGCAAAGATTTATTTACTGATAATGCTGTTAAAGGACGTACAGAAGCCAATACCCAAATTACAATTGAAAATTGTGATGCAAAGTCAGGTGATTTAATTATGGCAGAAGTTACACAAGCTAGGGCATATTCATTGGTTGGTAAGGCTTTATAGTTTTAATGACACAAACTAGGCAGAAACCAGAGTTGTTAGCCCCTGCGGGAAATTTAGCAAAATTAAAGTTGGCTTTTGATTATGGAGCTGATGCTGTTTATATCGGTGGAACGCGCTTTGGTTTACGTAAAGCAGCGGATAATTTTTCGATTTATGAAATGGCTAAGGGTATTGATTATGCCCATAACAGAAATAAAAAAGTTTATGTTGTTCTTAATGGGATGGCACATCAAGAGGATTTTGTTAATATAAAATCTGCTATTAATGAGTTAAAGACTATTAATCCAGATGCATTTATTGTCTCCGATACAGGCGTTGCTTCGCTGGTTAAAAACCATTCTGCAGTACCTATACATACGTCTACTCAAGCGTCTGTTTTAAATTGGCGAGCGGCAAAAATATGGCAGAATTTAGGGGCTAGTCGTGTAGTAGTAGGGCGTGAATTAAGCCTTGAAGATTGTAAACTGATAAATCTAAAAACAGGCATTCAAGTCGAGACGTTTATACATGGTTCTATGTGTATTAGTCATTCTGGGAAATGCCATATTTCAAATTATTTTGCCGGTCGAGATTCCAATCGAGGTGGGTGTATTCAAAGTTGCAGATATAGATATGATTTTAATATCAAATCTAAGCAACAGTCTAAATTTTTAATGAATGCACGAGATATTATGGCAATTTCTTTAGTCCCTAAAATTTTACAAAATAATATAGCCTCATTAAAGATTGAAGGGCGTATGAAATCAGAGCTGTATATAGCTACTGCTGTGCGTTGTTATCGCAAGGCTATTGATGAATGTTGGCAAGGTTTAGAAGTTGATTTTAAAGCTTTGGAACACGAATTATCTGGTATATCAAATCGAGGTTTTACTAGTGGTAATTTAGAAACTAAGGCTGGAGCCGATTCAATTAATTATCAATATGCTGGTTACAATCGTTACACATCTTTTATGGGTACGGTTAAGGGTGTTGATGATGTTAAGGGATTAGCCATTGAAGTGCGTGAAAATATTAATATAGGCGATCATTTACAATGTTTAAGTAAGGATGGTAATATTTATCCTTTAGAAGTTACTAGCTTGACTAATCTTAATGGCGGTCTTTTAGATAGGGCAACACCAAATAAAATGGTTTGGATTAAGGCTGATTTTAATCCAGCAATAGGCGCTTTAATACGCAAGGTTTTGCATAAAACAGAAACGAGAACATAATGCCCGCAAATTACAAGCCAATTTTTATAACTTATATTTCAAAAAGTGCAGATGTTGTTGATTTTGTAGATGCCGGATTTAAATCTTTAATTATTGATGTTCCACTGTTTAGTTTAGGGGCTGTAAATAATGATTGTGTGCAAACAGATGTAAGTGTTATAAAGCAAATTTATGATGCTATTAAACAGTATAGATCTGATATTGAGGTGTCTTTGTGTATAGACGTTTTGTTTTACGATAAATTTGAAAAGCCGTTTCAAACAGTAATTAAATATGCTTTATCTGTTGGTATTGAAGAGTTTCGTGTGCAAGATTTTGGTTTAGCATATTTGATTAAGGAGATATCTGCAAAAGCAAGAATAATTTTTACACCTATGATAGGTTATGCTAATAGTAAGTCTTTGCAAGCTTGCGTAAAAAGTATGGGTTTATCAGGGGTGTCTTTGCCTATTGAAATGTCTCAAAATGATATAATCTTAGCAACTCACTCTCTTGCAAATGTTACTATTGATTTATTGGTACAGGGGAGCATATTATTGCAGTATTCTCCACGGCGTATGATATCAGGTGCTATTGGCGAAGATATGTTAAATAGTACAGAAAATTATTTTAATATAGAGGCGACAGATCAAAATAATAGAAAATGTTTTTTTAATGATAATCAACACGGTTTAACTATGTATGCTGGTATTGAGAGAAGCTTATTAAAAAAAATGGATACATTAATAACATTGCCTATTGATAGGTGGTTGTTTGATTGTCGTCAAAGTAGCAACAGTTTAAAATATGCAATTAAATCGGCATACGCCTATAATGCATATTATGATGCTGTAATAGAGGGTGATAATAATTATGTAATGAAAGCGTATCTTGATGAATTTTATAAGTTAACGTTACGTAAACAACATGCTGGTTTTTTTATGGCTAATCGCACTGATAAAACAGATTTTGAAGCTATAAATAAAAGAGAATCTAGGCGTGATGTAGGTATGGTTATCGATAGTATACGCGATAAAAACTTAACCATAGAGTTGTATGAAGATATTGCCATAGGCGAGCTTTTAGAGTTTCATACTCCAGAGGGCAGAATAAAAAAATTACGATTGGATAGTATGAAAGATTTGCATGATTGCCAATTATCCTCGGCAAAAGAGGGGGATATTATACGTATAACTTGGATGCGGGCAGTGGTTGTTAAAACAAAGCTCAGAAGATGAAGCTTATTTATTTAGATAATGTGGATTCCACTAATTTATGGGCAAAACAAAATGCCAATAGATTTAATGAAGATATATTGGTTTATACTGACAATCAAACAGCAGGCTATGGGCGTTTTGGCAGAGATTGGTGTTCGCCCAAAGGTAGTAGTTTGGCGTTTTCATTGTTATTATCACCACCTATTGATATTGCTTATTGGCCAAATTGCTCGCAGGTGGTCGCCGTAGTTGTAGCCAGTTATTTTGCGGATAATTTAGGATTAAGGCCTTGTTTAAAGTGGCCAAATGATATTTTATTTGATAATAAAAAAGCGGTTGGTATTTTGGCAGAGACAACTCAGCTTGGAAACCTAGATAAAAGGTTGATAGTTGGTGTTGGTATTAATGTAAAACAAAATATTGCATTAGCTACACAAGTTGCAAAGCCAATTGTCTCTTTAGAGGAAATGGGTGTAGTTATTGATGTGCAAAGTTTAATAAAAAATTTACAGCCATTAATACAGTCTAGCCTAGTTGAATATTATCAAAATGGTTTTCAATCATTTGCTAATGTATGGCGTATACTTGGAGAAGACATAGGTCGAAAGGTTTATTTACACAATGGTAATAATTCGTTAGAAGGATTTATTTCTGCTGTTAATGATGATGGTTCTTTATGCCTTAGTGATACGCAAGGCTATAAACATACAATATCATCAGGTGAGATTGAATATTTAAGTTCTAAAAAGGATATAAATGATTATAGATACAATAGATAATTTAAAAAAATATAAAGATTTAAATAGTAATATTTCAGCGGTTGTTAATTTTTGTAAAAATAAAAATTTGCAAAACTTGCCTGATGGACGCTTTGATATAGATGGTGATAACGCTTTTGGTATTGTAATGACAATGGATTTACGTAAACCAAATGAGGCTAAGTTAGAGACTCATCGTAAATACATTGATATTCAATTGGTTTTAAAAAATGAAGAAAAAATGGGATATACTCCATTGGAAGATTTGTTAATATCGGAAGGCTACGATTTAAAAACTGATTTGGAATTTTGGCAAGATAAAATACAAAGTTTATTTACAGTTAAATATAATCAATTTGCTATGTTTTTTACCGATGATGGACATATGCCGTTAATAGGTGAAGGACAAGTTAAAAAGATTGTATTTAAACTGCATGTTTAATCGCAATTTTCTGATTGTTTTATAAATAAATTTTTGTTTTCAACTGCAAAGTCAATTAAATCACTTTCCATATCACGAAAGATATTTTCTAATTTTGCTTTAAAATAATGATAAAATAAATAGCAAGGTATTGCTATGCCAAGACCTACTGCTGTAGTTACTAGAGCTTCAGATATGCCACCTGCTAATAGTTCACCTTTTCCCATGGCACGTTGTTCAGCGACAACTGTAAAAGCTTTTATCATACCCAATACAGTACCCATTAAGCCCAATAAAGGCGCAACTCCTGATATTACGCCTAATACTTTAGTGCGTGATTGTGTGTTTGAAAATTCATGATCAATTTTATCAGTTATTGTTGACTGTATTTCTTGACGGGTATAATCGCCACGCTTGATAATGGCTAAACTAATTTTAGCTAATTGACTTTGGTTTGTTTGGCACAGCTCAATAGCAGAATGTAAAGAAGTTTGTTGTAATGCTTCGTTTAAATTGTAAATAAAATTTTTAGGAGCAATGCTTGTTTTTCTTATGGCGATAAACCGTTCGAAAATAAATGCTACAGCTATTATAGAACATGAAATTAGTGGTATCATCATCCAGCCACCCTGTATTATCCAAATACCATTTTCGCTATTGTTACTTGGTATATCTTGCGCTATGACGTTATAAGAAGTAGTTAAAAATAATGAAATTGCAAAAAATAAGCGTGTGTACATAAATATCCTTAATTAAAATAAATATATTACTAATTAGTATGAGCTCTGCAAGTATACATAAAAAATGATTATTTTATACTTGTTTAATTAATTGTAGTTTTATTTAGCTATCGAGCCAGTCCCATAATAAAGGGGTGTCGTTTTTGATGTTAATTTTGGCTTTTTTACCAATTACATTTTGTAATTCTTGTGGTTGTATACCTCCATTTGGGCGTTTAGCTATTATGTTGTTTTCTTTTAAAATCTGTCCGATTTTGAGAGGTTTGATTAAAACCAAAGAGCGTCTGCCTATATGGCGATTTTCCATTTCATCTGTTTGTACTGTTTTGGAATAGTCACCAAGCATAGTCTCTGCTTCGCGGATTTTTTGAACTAGCTCCAAAAATGTTTGTTTATTGGCACTTGCTTTATGATCTGGGCCAGGCAAGTTGTTATCTAGCGTAAGGTGTTTTTCGATAATATGCGCACCACATCCAACAGCGCCTATTGCAGCTGTTGTACCTATGGTGTGATCAGAGAAACCAACCGGTAAGCCAAACTTGTGTTTTAAAAATGCAATACTTTGCAAGTTTACTTGATGGGGCAAAGTAGGGTATGCTGAGGTACAATGTAATAAATGAATATTATTATAATTTAATAAATCTAGTGTGTTTTTTATTTCATCAGTTTTGGCCATGCCTGTTGATAAAATTATTGATAGGTTATGTTTTATTGCTCGTTTTAATAATGGTATATTAGTTAAGTCGCCAGAACTAAATTTCATATATTTTAAATTTAAAGTTATTAAAAAATCTAATGCTCTATAGTCAAATGGAGTACATAGGTAATTTATATTTAATTTGTTTGCATATTCATATAGTTGCATTTGTTGTTGGTTGCTCAGGCATAACTTGTTGAGCATAGCCAGTTGCGTTTCAGTGTCCTTATCATTTTTTTGATATTTACTTTTAGGTGTATTGGTACATACTAAGTCATTGGGATAGAAATGTTGAAATTTAATAGCATCTGCACCTACTTCTTTAGCTGTTTCTATTAATTTTTTAGCTATTTGCATATCGCCATTATGATTTACTCCAGCTTCTGCAATTATATAAATTTTAGTCATTTGTGTTTTGTTTTTGCCAATTTTTTGAATAGTAAGCTTTAATTTTTTTGTTTTGATGTTGTAAAATTAGAATCTTAAAATCAGACAATTGGTTGGCTAAATTTAAACTTTTTTGTGGTGGTAATATGCAAAATGCAGTGGCAAAGGCGTCCGCTTGAGAACCTGTTGGTGCAATGACGGTAGCTCCAGCAATATTTTTTATTGGCCAACCAGTATTTGGATTAATGATATGCGTCAATATATGAGTGCCAATTTTATATTTTTGTTCGTAGTCACCAGAAGTTGCTATAGCGATTTTTTTGCGAACTATTAATGTTTGTATTGATTTGTCTTTTATTAAAGGGTCTTGTATGCCTATTCGCCAAGGGGCATCTTCGCCTCGTACTAATAAGTCTCTACCTACATCGATTAAGTAGTTATAAATGCCTAAAGATTCTAGCACCGTAGCTATAATATCTGCTGTATACCCTTTGCCAATTGCTCCAAAATCAAAGCTAGTACCAATGGGGGCTTGCAATATTAAATTGTTAATATGGGCGCCATTATTAAATGTAGTTGGTTTTAAATGATTAATTAAATCTTGGTCAGGTAATTTTTTGTCTTTTTTGGCTTTTCTCCATAGATTTATTAAAGGCTTAACAGTAATGTCAAAAGCACCAGATGTAGTTTGGCTATATTGAAAACTGGTTTGCATTAAATCTGCCATAGATTTACTTATTTTAAATGGTTTGGTAGATGTTTTGAAATGGTTGTTAATAGCGGTTATTTCTGATTGTTTTTGATATGTGCTTATACGCTGTTCTATTTGATACGCTTTATCAAAGGCTGTTTTAAAAGCTTGTTGAGCTAAGTCTTTATCGATACCGCGTACAGTTATTGACACTATAGTGCCCATCATAGGACGGCTTTCTTGCCATGAGCTTTGCAATAATCGTTGGCGGTTATCCATACTTATTAAGTAGGTTAATGTGGCTAATAATAATACGATAAGTAAAATAGTTTTAGGTAGTGATTTGTTAGTAAGCATTTGTGTTTACAAATCCTTTAAATAAGGTGTAAAGTTTGGCGTATTGCCAGTGTTAATAAGATTAAAATACAACCAGTAACTTAATATCCAAGTTAATGGGGCTATTACAATATCAAAAGCAAATAGAATACTGACTAAAATTTGATTGTGGCGTTTGAGCATAAGTTATCTCTTAATTTTAATTACAACTTTTACATTTGTTAATATTTTAATGGATTCTGTTTTGGTATTACCTTCTAAGGCTTTACCATCTATTGAAATATTTTTATGTTTAAAATGAACGTTATCATTTGTTTTAAAATCTTTACTTGGCGAAGAATATATCAGACTGTTGGTTGTGAATATGCCCATTTTGTTAGACTTGGCTATTACATTATCATATATTTTAATTTCTTCTGTTTGAGGGTTCCATCCACCTTTTTCACCGGTTATATAAATCGGGTTTTGATGTTTTTTAATATGTAAATGAGGTTTGATAAGGTTTAGAGAACGATCTTTGTTAATCGTGGATTCTTTACCGTTTATGCTCCAATCATTAACTTGTTGTTTGTCATAATTGTTATAGCTAAAGCCAGAAATATGTTGTGTAGTATCTCTTGTAGGTTGGCTTTGGTTAGAACTAAAAATATCAAAATAACAACCGCTAAATAGAATACTAATTAACGGTAGCGCGCGTAAATATCGTTCCATTTTCCCTGGTGTTTAATAATTAACATAGCTAATTCTCTAAAAGCGCCATCTCCGCCTGCCGAGGAGGTGATGTAATCGCATTGTAATTTAACCTCGCATAGGGCGTTAGCTGGTGCAACAGCAAAGCCAGACGCTTTTAATGGTAGAATATCTGGAAAATCATCACCAATATAACATACTTGATTGTCGGTTAAATTTTTATCAGATAATAGTTTTTGATATGGTTCTAGTTTGTTTTTAGCGCCTTGGATTAAATCTGTTATTCCAAGCTCCTCACAGCGTCTTTGTAGAGACAAAGATGTTCTGCCTGTTATGATTGCAATTTCAATGCCGGCTCGTTGTAGATATTTGATGCCAGCACCATCTTGTACATTAAATGTTTTAATTTCATCATCGCTTGAATAGTTAATACTTCCCGGTGTCATTACTCCATCAATATCAGATATAACTAATTGTATAGATGTACATAATTGTTTAATCATATTAATCCCATCATTGCTAAATCTTGAATATCAATAATTCCAACTAATTTATTGTTTTCTACCACAGGTAAATCGTCTAGTTGTTTTTCTTTCATAATAGCTAGGGCTTCTTCGGCTAAGTGATTTGGACTGATACAAATAGGAGATTTTGTCATAACTTCTGCAACACAATGTCCTTTAAGGTTGTCGTGTTGGGTTAAGTATCGGCGTAAATCTCCATCTGTAAATAGGCCTTTTAACAGGCCGTTGTCATCTAATATACATGCACAACCAGTTTTTTTTGAGCTAATTAAAATCAATACATCTTTAATGTTAGTGTCGCCTTTCGTTGTGGCTAATTTTTCTAAAGGGCGCATAACTTCGCTACATGGTAGTAATCGATTGCCTAAAGTCCCGCCAGGGTGAAATTTTGAATATTGCTCTGCTGTAAGTCCACTGCGTTTAGCAAGGGTTAAAGCTAAGGCGTCGCCAATAGCCAACATTAATGTGGTGCTAGTTGTAGGTGCAAGATTTAATGGACAAACCTCGTCAGTGCTGCCGTAACATAGTAGGGCATCACTGTGCTGGGCTAATTCTGAATTGGCATTACCGGTGATGGCAATTAATGGGCATGTTGTTCTTTTTAAAAGTGGTAGTAGAGATGTTATTTCGGCAGAACTACCAGAATTTGATAGAACTATAAAAGAATCATCTTTGTGAACCATACCTAGATCGCCATGTATGGCCTCTGTAGGATGCATAAAAAAAGAAGGAAACCCTAAGCTAGCCAATGTTGCGGATATTTTTTTGCCAATTAATCCAGCTTTGCCAACACCGCAAACAATAATATGTCCTTTGGTTTGAAAGGCCACATCTACAGCTTGTATTACAGAGCTTTGACAATTGTTATATGTTTTTAACAATGCATCAGCCTCAGCTTTTAAAATGCTTTTAAAATAATTTAGTTCTTCTTGCATATTATACCTTCAAAATAGTTTATTGTATTTTTTAGTCCCGTTTGCAATTCTATAGTAGGACTCCAGTGTAGTTTTTCTTTAGCTAAACTTATGTCTGGTTTACGTCTGGCGGGATCGTCCTGTGGTAATGGTTTATAAATTAATTTACTGTTTGAGTTGGTTAATTGGATAATAGTAGTGGCTAATTCTTTGATAGTAAATTCGCTAGGATTGCCTAAGTTGACGGGCCCAATAAAATTTTCTTTATTCATAAATGTTATTAAGCCTTTAATTAAATCATCTACATAACAAAATGATCGCGTTTGCTCGCCATTACCAAATATGGTTATATCTTCATTTTGCAATGCTTGAGAAATAAAATTAGATACAACTCTGCCATCGTTAGGGTCCATTTTAGGTCCATAAGTATTGAATATGCGTGCTATTCTAATTTCGACATTATTTTGTCGGTGGTAATCCATACATAAAGTTTCGGCCACTCGTTTACCTTCGTCGTAGCAAGAGCGTATGCCTATGGGATTGACATTGCCCCAGTAGTTTTCTTTTTGAGGATGTATAGCGGGATCTCCGTAAACTTCACTTGTGGAGGCTTGTAAAATTCTTGCGCCAACTCTTTTTGCCATTCCCAATGCGTTTAAAGTACCCATTACATTTGTTTTTACGGTTTTTACTGGATTAAATTGGTAATGTGGTGGGGAAGCAGGGCAGGCTAAATTGTAAATTTGGTCAACCTCTAACAGTATTGGGTTTATGATATCATGCCTGATTAATTCAAAGTATTTATTGTCAAGTAAGTGAATTATATTGGATTTGTTACCCGTAAAGTAGTTGTCAAGACAAATGACTTCATTGTTTTGTTGTAAAAGGCATTCACATAGGTGCGAACCCAAAAAACCAGCTCCACCAGTAACTAAAATCCTAGCCATAAAATTATTCCAAAAAGAGTGCAAACAATAACCATATATGATACGCTTAGACTTTACAGCTTGCAAGGAGCCATTATGAATATTGATAAACATATAAGACGTGTGCCTGATTTTCCTAAGCAGGGAATTACATTTTATGACATTACATCTATTTTGATTGAGCCATCAGCCTTTAAATATGTAATTGATAAAATGGAGTTATATTGTAAGGGTAAACAAATAGATTGCATTGTTCCTGCGGAAAGCAGAGGGTTTTTATTCGCCGCACCTTTAGCGGATAGGTTACAAATACCAATGGTTCCCGCTCGTAAACAGGGTAAATTACCAGGTGATGTAATTTCGCGAAGTTATGATTTAGAGTACGGTACCGCAACAATGGAAATTCATAGTCATGACATAAAAAAAGGTGACAAGGTTTTAGTTGTTGATGATTTAATTGCCACAGGGGGTACTTTGACGGCAATTTGCGGTATGATTGAAGATTTAGAGGCAGAGGTATGCGGTATTTGTGGCATAGTTGGCTTACCATTTTTAAATTACAAAAAAGTCTTATCTAAGTATGAGTTAATGACTATTATCAATTATGATGGTGAATAAAAATATTTTTTGTAAATTAAAGATTAGTCTTGACTTAAAGCAGTTTATTTAGTTAAATCTTCGCTCTAAATTTAATTTTATAGGTATTACATATAGTTATGGAGAATCCATGGTAAAAGTTGTTAAACACAACGCAGAATCAATTGATCGACTGTTACGTCGTTTCAAACGTTCTTGCAATAACGCAGGTGTTGTTTCTACGTATAAAGCTCAACGCTTTTTTGAAAAAGCAAGTGAAACTCGCAAGGTTACTAAACAACGTCTTGCTCGTGTTTATGCAAAAGCAGCGGTTGAAAAAGCAAATCTTTCTTCAAAGCGTCAATATCGCAATGTTAGTGAATTGGTTGCTCGCAAAGAGACAAAAAGCCCTTCACTACGTCGTCCCGGTTAGTTAAAAAATGCTCGATATTAAACTCGTTCGCGAGAATCCAGAAGCGATTAAGCTTGGGCTTCGGGCAAAAAAAGATAATACGGATATAGATAAACTCCTTGCGCTTGATAGTGAGCGTAGGGAAGCTATATCAAAGGTTGAAAAACTTAAAAACAAACAAAATGCTGCATCAAAAGAAATAGCTAAAGCTAAGCGTAATGGCGAAGATGCCAGTACAATTCTTGCAGAAATGAAAGAAATTTCACAATCGGTTGCTAAATTAGCAACGCGCAGGGAAGAACTTGATACTGAGCTTAATAATCAGTTATTACATATTCCAAATCCTCCGCATAGTTCTGTACCGCAAGGTATTTCTGAAGAAGACAATCCAGTAGTGCGTGTATGGTCAGATAAACCATCTTATGACTTTGAATTAAAAGATCATGTAGATATTGCAGAGGCTTTAGGTATTTATGATTTTAAACGCGGTGCTAAATTGTCTGGGTCAGGATTTATTTTACAACGCGGTCAAGGTGCTAGGTTAACACGAGCTTTAATATCTTATTGTTTAGATCATCATACATTAAAGCACGGCTTTGAAGAGATTGGTGCACCTTTTGTGGTACGTCCAGAGGTTATGGTTGGCACTTGTCAATTGCCTAAGTTTAAAGAAGATATGTATGCTTTACCCGATGATAATTTATATTTAATACCTACAGCAGAAGTACCAGTTACTAATATTTATCGTGAAGAGGTTTTGCCAGAAGAAGTTTTGCCAAAAAAAATGTGTGGTTACACACCGTGCTTTAGACGTGAGGCGGGTTCTCATGGTAAAGATACTCGTGGTATGAAGCGTGTGCACCAATTTGATAAAGTTGAAATGGTTAAATTAGTTAAGCCAGAAACGTCTTATCAAGAATTAGAATCGTTAACTTTACAAGCAGAAGAAATTTTACAAAGTTTGGGTTTGCATTATAGGGTTATAGAATTGTGTACAGGTGATTTATCATTTGGCGCAGCTAAATGTTATGATATCGAGTTATGGAGTCCAGGTGCTCAAGCGTGGTTAGAGGTGAGTTCTTGTTCAAATTTTGAAGATTTTCAAGCGCGACGTGCCAATATAAAATTTAAGCCTGCTACAGGAGGTAAGCCGCAATTTGTGCATACTTTAAATGGTAGTGGGGTGGCCATGCCTCGTTTGATTATAGCTTTGCTTGAAACTTATCAGCAGGCTGATGGCACAGTAAAAATCCCAGAAGTCTTACAGCCTTATATGGGCGGTGTAGGTCAGTTGGGGTAACGATTATGAAATAAACTTTAAAGGCCACCTTAGTATTTTTTTACTCGGTGGCCTTTTTTAATTACAAACGGAGAAAATATGTATCGTTCAGCCACAAGTACTCAGGGAAGAAATATGGCAGGTGCACGTGCACTTTGGCGTGCAACTGGTGTTAAAGAAGGTGATTTTGGTAAACCAATTATAGCAGTAGTTAATAGTTTTACTCAATTTGTTCCAGGACATGTGCATTTAAAAGATATTGGTCAATTGGTATGTCGTGAGATTGAAAAAGCAGGCGGGATTGCCAAAGAATTTAACACTATTGCGATTGATGATGGTATTGCTATGGGACATGGTGGAATGTTATACAGTTTGCCATCAAGAGAGATTATAGCTGATTCAGTTGAGTATATGGCAAACGCGCATTGTGCCGATGCATTAGTTTGTATCTCAAATTGTGATAAAATTACACCAGGTATGCTAAATGCATCTTTGCGTTTGAATATCCCTACTATTTTTGTTTCTGGTGGTCCAATGGAGGCTGGTAAAGGGGTTGTTGACGGAAAAGAAACTAAATTAGACTTGGTTGATGCAATGGTTATGGCAGCAGATGATCAAGTAAGCGAAGATACTTGCGATAGCGTAGAGCGCTTAGCTTGCCCTACTTGCGGGTCATGTTCTGGTATGTTTACAGCTAATTCGATGAATTGTTTAACAGAAGCATTAGGATTATCCTTGCCTGGAAATGGCTCGTTATTAGCTACCCATGCCAAGCGAAAAGATTTATTTTTAGAAGCAGGAAGGCGCATTGTAGAAATTACAAGAGCCTGTTACGAAGATGGGCAAGACTGTTATAGACCACGTAGTATTGCTACTTTTAAAGCCTTTGAAAATGCGATGTCATTGGATATTGCAATGGGAGGTAGCACTAATACAGTGTTGCATCTATTGGCTGCAGCTCAAGAGGCTGAGGTTGATTTTTCTATGTCAGATATAGATAGATTATCACGAAAAGTACCAAATTTATGTAAGGTTGCCCCATCGACGCAACAATTTCATATGGAAGATGTACACAGAGCTGGTGGAGTAATGGGGATTTTAGGCGAATTATCACGTGCCAATTTGCTGCATTTAGATACTTCTACTGTGCATTTGCCAACAATGGAAGAAACATTAAATACTTGGGATATATGCGCAAATCCAACAGAACAAGCTAAAAAACGTTATTTGGCAGGTCCGGGAAATAAGCCCATGCTAGAGGCATTTGGTCAAAATAGTGATTGGGATTGCGCAGATATGGATCGCGTAAGTGGATGTATCCGCAATAAAGCTAATGCATATTCGCAAGATGGTGGTTTAGCTGTATTGTTTGGTAATATCGCACCAGATGGCTGTATAGTAAAAACAGCAGGAGTAGATGAATCTATACTTAAATTTAAAGGTATAGCGCGAATTTTTGAAAGTCAGGATTCTGCGGTATCAGCAATATTATCAAATAAAATAGTCAGTGGTGATGTGGTGATAATTAGATATGAAGGTCCTAAGGGTGGTCCTGGAATGCAAGAGATGCTATATCCAACTGCTTATTTAAAATCTAAAGGATTGGGTAAGGATTGTGCTTTAATTACAGATGGACGTTTTTCTGGTGGAACATCTGGATTGTCAATAGGTCATGTTTCTCCAGAGGCGGCCAGTGGTGGACCTATTGCATTGATTCATGAGGGCGATACGGTATTAATTGATATTCCAAATCGTACAATAGATATTCAAGTAGCAGAAGACGAAATGTCAATGCGTCGTGAAGCCATGCAAAAGCGCGGTAAGCAAGCGTGGAAACCTATTAATCGTGATCGTAAGGTTAGTAACGCTTTAAAGGTATACGGTTCTTTAGCTACGAGTGCAGATAAAGGCGCTGTCAGAGATATATCTAAACTATAGTATCTATAGCTAATATAAAAAACAGTGCTGTAATAATTTTACAGCACTGTTTTTTATTTATACATCAAAAATTTTACCATTTCGATAATCAGCCCATGCAGTTTCAAACCATGCGTCTGATTTTGGTATTTTGCGACGTTCGATCCAATTATTTTTTGTTTGCCTGTCGATGTCGTTGTAAGTGGTTTCTAAAATTTTATTGATAAAATCAGTGTTTTGCTCTTGAAAATACCAATCTTTGCCAAGTTTTGGGTGCAACTCTTTACCGTTTTCAATTTGTACCATGGCAGAGCCTCTTGAGCCGACGCCACTTTCCAATTGAAATAAAATGGCTTCTAAATAAATACAATGACTTAAACATAATTGTTGGTTTCGCATTACTTCTGCCATTTCTATGACTGTTTGCCATTGGTTAGATTCTTGATTAAATCTTTCGTATTGTTGCCAAGCCGATTGTATGGCTTGTTTTAATTTGTCGATATTTCGTAAATGAGACCCGTAGGTACTCATTCTATTTTGAAATGTTTCTCGTTCTATTTGCCAAGTAGTTTTAGATTTTTTGCCGATATCTAAAATAGTTTCAATTGATTTTAGTTCTTTAAGGGTGGCATCAATAAAGGTTGTTTCATCTAAAGTATTTTTATCGTAACAATTAGATATAAAATCGGCTATTCGATAACCAGCTACTTGTCCAGCATTTAAAGCAGCGCCTCCAGGACGATAAACCCCGTGTGATCCGCATGCTTCGCCAATAGGAAATAAATGCTTTATATTTTTGGATTCCCACCAAATATTAGTGGCTAGACCACCATTATTATGTTGTGAGCATATATCAATTTCTAGTGGTTCTGCCACCAAATGAATATTATGATCTTCGTATAAGGTAATCGCATCGGGATTCATTTTACGTAAGCGTTCAATTGGTAATGTTTGAAATGCGTTAGATTTTTTTAAATATGCATAGGCTTCATCGCTTAATTCATCAAAATCAAAATTAGTACTATTGTGACGGAAGTCCATAAAAACTCTGCGTCCTTTAATTGCTGTTTCAATAAAAATTAAAATATCAATTAGTGATGAGCCATCAATCATTTTGCGTGTATCAAAAGGCCATTGGTAACCTTTTAAAAATATGGCGGAATTCATTGCACCAGCATTTTTAAAATAAGGTAATAAAAATTCTTGCACGTCACTTACGCCGTCTGTCGCTGTTGAGATAATCTTGGGAATAACTTGCATATAAGTACCCGAGACATTCCATCTGAATTTAGTTGATCCTGCACCAAATTGAGACTCTGGCAAGCTTTGTGCCATAGCACCTTTTTGCAAAGCCAAGCCGATGGCGCCAGTTTGCATAAGTGGATATACACTTGTTTTGTAAATACCGGCTGGACCACCAACGGCAAAAACAATGTTTTCGGCCATAAAAACTTCTATGGCTTGTTCAGGCGATTTTTCTGTATTGATGGCAATGATGCCAGATGCTCTTTTGTTGCCATTGTCGTTTGTCGTAATTAGAGATATAGCAATGCGTTTTTCAAAACTTTTAATATTGCGTCGTTTTACTTCGTCAATTAATACTCGGCACATTTCTCGGGAAGTATAAGGACCGAAGGATGTGGCTCGTTGCAAAGGATCGTGGTCGGTTTTATAACCTACAAATTGACCATAGGCATCTTGTGGAAATTTAACGCCTAAATTTACTAGATTTAAAAATGCTCTGGCAGATAAGCTAGCTTCTATTAGGGCTATATCTCCGTGCATTGAACCGCCATCCCACAAGCTATGGGCGTGATTTTCTGGACTGTCTTTATCTTGACCGTATAAGCCAATTTTATAATAAGTTTGTTTATCACTGCCCGTATTTATTGAAGTCCCCATATTAAAGCCTTCGCTTAATATTGCTATGTCTTTAATACCATTGGCCTGTAATTGTACAGCTGCATTTAAGCCAGCTGAGCCACTGCCAACAATCAGAGTGTGTTGTTTATAAAGAGTGTAATTAAGCATTATAGTCGCGCCAAAGTTAAACCGCCATCTGCCATAATTACTTGACCAGTACAGTATGGTAAATCATTTTTAGCCAACGCAGTAGCTATTTTACCTATATCTTCTGGTTGTCCCCAACGTTTAGTTATACATAGACCGTCTTCAATTAATGAATCATATTTTTTTGATACTGTGCTAGTCATATCAGTTTTGATAACTCCTGGACGTATCTCATAAACAGGTATGTTAAATTCACCTAAGCGTGCCGACCATAATTTTGTTGCCATACCTACGCCAGCTTTGGAGATGCAATAATCGCCTCGCTGAACAGAGGCAACTTGCGCAGATATTGAAGATATATTTATGATACATCCTTTAAAATTTTTATCTGTTTTTTGTGATACAATCATATTTTGAGCAACAGCTTGAGTTAAAAAATAGGGACCTTGCAGATTTATTTTTATTAATCTTTCAAAACTTTCTTCACTGGCGTTTAAAATATCTTCTCTGCTATTTGGTGCTACACCAGCATTATTAATTAATATATTTAATGTACCAAAAACATTTTTAATTTCTTGTAACATTGACTGTCTTTGTTTGAAATCACTTATATCACATTGACAATATAACACTTTTACTTTGTCTTGTAGTGGGGCAAGTTTATCTTGCAATTCATTAATGTTTTTTCGCCCACATAAGACTAGGTTAAAACCAGCTTCAGCCATTTGTGTTGCAATTCCATAGCCAATACCACGAGCTCCGCCTGTTATTAAAGCTACCTGTTTCATTTTGTATTCCTTTTTGCGCTACGGTGTTGTTTCCAAAGGTCTTTATAGTATGGATTAAATACCATACAGCCATCATGTATTTGTTCAATCATCATTTTAGTACAACCAGAACAGCCTATGCACCAGTTGATGTCTTCGCCTTTTAAGATTTTAGCAGGCGTGAGAGGGTCTGCAAAAGATTGACGACCAAAACCTACAAAATCGGCATTATCTTTTTTTAAACTTTCTGCTCCATATTCTAAAGCTTGTTCTTTAAAAATAGAAAATGCAGAACCGATAACTTTCATATTAGACTTAATTGCATTTAATGTTTTTTTGGCAGTTTGAGTATATCTAAAATGTTGAAATGCAAATTCTTCAGAGCCTTTTACTGGGCGTGTAACATGAGATGTTTTACCTGGTATGCCAGCAGATATATTGACATAGTCCATTTTTAATTCACTCATTAATTTTATTGTGGCTATTTGTTCATCAAGATTTTCAATAATTTCGTTGCTGCCAGCTGTGCCACAACAGCCGCGCATTGCTTCGTACATGGAGATGCGAGAGCCTATAATAAAATCTTTGTTGCAGCGTTTTTTAATTTCACTGACGCCTTCTCTTAAAAAACGGGTACGGTTTTCCCAGCTGCCTCCCCAACGATCATCTCTAGTGTTTTGAGGACGTAGAATTTCGGCTCCAAAATATCCATGGCACATTTTAAAATCAACACCATCGGCACCTGCTTCTTGGGCAAGGAGTGAACTTTCGATAAAACCTTGTTTGATTTCTTCAATCTCGTCAGTGCTTAAATAACGTCCTTCATCTTCTAAATTAGGACAAACGCGAGTTTTCTCTGAGAAGGCTTCATTGCTATTGCGCCCAGAATGCGAAATTTGAAATAAAATGATAGTTTCGGGGTTAATATTGCGCATGGTATCTACTAATAGTTTGAAACTATCTAAATTTTCACGTTTTAAAACCATGCCATTTATACGGGCTAGGGATTTATCGGTTACAGATAAAGCCTCAACAACAACTATGCCCCAGTTTCCTTTAGCTAAATTTGCATATCTTTCTAAAGTTAGTTTTGATACTTGACCGCCATCGATGCCATCGTTGCCTTCCATGGCCTGTGAAACTAAACGATTAGGTGCAGTCTTATTGCCTATTTGACAAGGCGTAAAAAGTTCTTTTGGGTATGTCATATAATCCTCTAATATAAAATAAGTTGATTTGATTTTATCTGTTTAAAAATAAAAATCTTGGTTGATAGGGCATTATTTGTTGGGGTATTTGGCAATGTATATAAAAAGTATATAATCTTTGTATGGAAACATTAAGAAAAACACCAGTTTCAATTAAAAATACTACTTATGGTATTTGGGGGTTTTCTAGTATGCATGCTAAGGGGTTTACAATGCCTATGGAGAATGACCCTTTTTATGAATTGTTTTTTATTCGACAGGGTCATGGTATCTGCAAAACAAAGGATGGCGACATAGATTTAAAGCCCAACAGCTTATTGCTGATTGAACCCCAACAGGCACATCAATTAATAGATAGTAACAAATCACCATTATCATTATACGGTGTTTGTTTTAGTCCTGATTTAGTTGATACAGATAACATAATAAAAATATTTCAACATAAATTAAAAACAACTACATTGTTAAATAATAGTTATGCCATTAGATTGGTTACTGAATCTATTAGAGAAATAATATTTGAGCAAACCGAACGGGCATTTGGTTATCAATCTAAAATACAACATACGTTGTTTAATATGTTAATAGATTTATTGCGATCTTTAACGCAAATTGTATTTAATGATGACGATCCAATAGAATCAAGTTTATTGTATATTGAGCAAAATTTTTATAAACATTTAAAAATATCTGAATTAGCCGAAGATTGTGGTTTATCTACCAGACGATTTACAGAGCTTTTTAAACGCAAAACAGGCAATACTTGTATTAAATATATAAACGAAAAACGTTTAAATTACGCTAAAAAACGTTTACAAAACCAAGGTGATATAAATATGGTAATGTTGGATAGTGGTTTTGGTGATATAAGTCATTTTTATAAATTATTTAAACAACATACAGGACTGACACCAAAGCAGTTTTTGGACAAAGCTAAGTCTATAGAGTATAATTTTTAATTTCAAAAATTTGGAGCTAAAATGTCAATTCTTAAGCCAATAGCTGGTTATCGTCCTTCACTTGCAGAGGCAAAAAATGTGCCTTCACCTCCCTATGACGTACTAAATACTGCCGAGGCTATTGAGCTTGCCAAAGGTAACCCCTCTAGTTTTTTGCATGTGATACGCCCCGAAATAGATTTGCCAGAAGGTACTGATTTGCACGCTGATGAAGTGTATGCAAAAGGTGCAGAAAATTTAAATAATATGATTAGGACTGGTGTTTTGGTTAAAGACGATACACCTAGTTTGTATATTTATCGCCAAGTAATGGGAGAGCACTCTCAAGTTGGTATTGTTGGTGGTGCCAGTGTTGATGAATACAATAATGATTTAATAAAAAAACATGAATTGACAAGACAGGATAAAGAAGACGATCGTACTCGTCATGTCGATACAATGAATGCTAATGCTGGCCCTGTATTTTTAACTTATAAAGCCGATAATGTTATAGATTCTTTGGTGGCAGATGTTATTAAAAATCAACAACCAGATGCAGATTTTATAGCAGAGGATGGGATTGCTCATACGCTTTGGCGGATAGATGGAGAGGTGGTTACAAAACTTACTGAGCAATTTAAACAAGTTTCTGCTTTATATGTTGCCGATGGTCATCATCGCAGTGCTTCGGCAGCGAGAGTTGGTTTGAAAAGGCAAGAGCAATACCCAAACGCTTCAACAGATGCTCCTTGGAATTATTTTTTAGCAGTATGCTTTCCAGATAATCAATTAAATTGTATCGATTATAATCGTGTGGTTTTAGATTTGAATAATTTAAGTAAATCTAAATTTTTAGAAAAAGTATCTGAAAAATTTAATTGTCAAGAAACTTCTTCTCCAAAACCTAGTCAGTGCACAGAATTTGGTATGTATTTAGATGGACAATGGTATAAATTGCAAGCTAAAGAGGGTACTTTCCCAGCGCAAGATCCTGTTGAAAGCTTGGATGTATCTATATTACAAAATAATTTATTAAATCCTATACTCGGTATAGAAGATCCCAGAACAAGCAAGCGTATTGATTTTGTTGGTGGTATTCGTGGCTTAACAGAATTAGAAAAACGAGTTGCCAATGATGCAGAGGTTGCGTTTGCACTTTATCCTACAACTATAGAACAATTGATGGCAATTGCAGATGCGGGCAAAATTATGCCGCCAAAATCTACTTGGTTTGAACCAAAATTACGCAGTGGTATGGTTGTATATAAGCTAGAAGATTAATGGATTTTTCAAAGCCGGTTGAGTTTATTATTATTTCGCCAAATGATGGTGAGGACAATCAAAGGCTCGATCGGTTTTTGTCTTTGAGGTTAGATTGGAAAAGCCGTCAATATTGGCTTGGTATGCTTAAAGAAAAAAAAGTATTTGTGAACGAGCGTATTGTTAAAAAGTCATACAAGGTATTAAAGGGCGATCAAATTAAAATATTATTACCTGATTTTTATACGCAACAATTTGATTATACTAAAGTACCACTTGAAATCATCGCCGAAGATGCCGATTTTGTAGCAGTAAATAAATCAGGTAATATGGCAGTGCAACCAGGTGGTGAGTATATTCAAAATAATTTATTAAATCGTTTGCGTTATTATTATCGTCAAGAAAATCCCGAACCAAAGACAGATGTCTCGATTGTACATCGCATAGATAGAGAAACATCAGGTGTGATTATTTTTGCTAAAAATCAACGTGCGGCAACTGGTTTGGCAACCCAGTTTGAAAATAGAATAGCTAAAAAAGATTATTTAGCTATTGTGCATGGTGTTTTAGAAAAGCCACAAGGAGAAATTAACGCACCTTTATTAGCTACTAAAGATAGGCATGTTATAGTTAGCAACTTAGGTAAGCCCAGTTTAACTTCTTATAAATTGCAAAAAGAAATAGCAATAGGTTCTTTGGTTTTATGTTCTCCACATACTGGCAGACAACATCAGATAAGAGTGCATATGGCACACCTAGGACATTGTCTTATAGCAGATGAATTTTATGGTGGATTAAAAGATAGACAAAATCCAAATTTAATGACTCGCCATGCATTGCATGCATTTCAATTAAATATTAATCATCCAATAAGTAAAAAACCTCTCCAAATTACTGCTCCAATGCCGGCAGATATGCAGGCACTATGCGATTTATAAATTAATCCCGTAAATTAAAAAAGTAATTACAGACACTACATAAGCGCTTAGACCTAAAACTAAACAAATACTACCTTTTACAAAATAGCTTGTTTTGAGATGTCGATATTCAATAATAGATTGCAATGTTTGGATATGATTTTTTTGGATAAAATGACTTGTCCAGTGTATGCATAATACACCCCACACATTTATCAGCATAGAAGATAAAACTAAAATTAAGCCTAAAATCATAGAGTAACAACTAATAGTATTTGAAGATGCTATTTTTGGACCTGAAAATCCTGTAATGGTAAGAGCAATAGTACTTAAAGATAACATCATTTGCGTGCGTTGTGCAATTACTGCAAAGGTAGATGTGAGGTGATCAAAACATTTTTGAAAATCACCATAATAATTTAAAAGAGACTGAGCTTCTATTTCTGATTTATTTGTAGTCATATTGGGCAATCCTAAGTAAGAATATATTTTGTATTAATGTAATAGCTGATGTGTATTGGCAAAAATTGCATTTAATATTTTAGATGCAATCCCCGTTAAAGCTGAAGAATTAGAATCGGAAACAATTTCTAAGTTTATATTTGTTTTTAATAGTTTTTTTAAAATTGGCATACAGAGTTTATAGAAGTTTGGTTCTTGATTGCCAAGTAGGATAATTTCTGGATCTATAGCGGCAATTAACGGTCTAAGAATGTTTGCCAAAGAATTTAAGCCGTTTTCTAGTTGTTGAGGTTGCAGTTTTTGAATTAATTCATCTATGCTAAAAAAACCATTTAACTCTACGGTTTTGGCTAGAGCAGGGATAGATATGTATGTCTCTAAACAATCTATTTTACCACAATGACATTTACGGTTTTGATCACCAGCTTTTATATGGCCTATTTCACCCGCTGCGTTATTAAAACCTTTATGCAATGTGCCGTTGACTAATAAAGCTGTACTGACACCTTCTGTAATATCAATGTAAATGGCATTTTGTAAGTTGTGCCATTTGGGTTCAAACCATAAAGCACCCATTAATGATGCTCTTACATCATTTTCTATTAAACAAGGCAGTTTTAATATATGGCTTAAATCATCACCTAAATTTTTATGCGATAATTGAGGGGCGCTGGCAGAGTGCAATACATTATTGTTAGTGCTGTCTATTATGCCAGGTAATGCTATGCCGACCATTAATGCTTTAGATTTGCTTTTATGTAAAATCTGTGAACATAAAAGATTAGTTTCATATAAGAAATCATCATAAGTCATATTTTTGTGTAGAGACACTTTTGATGTTTTAAATAGTTTGCCATCTAAAGTGTAAAGTCCTGCGCGCAATTTTGTTGTTTCGTGACTAAGAGCTAAACAACATTTTTTTTTGTTAAAACACAGAGGGCTTCTCGGGTGGGCTGTGTCGATATTGGTTAACCAATTTTGTCTAATAAGTTCTTCGGCTATGGATGTGATGGAGGATTTTCTTATGGATAATTTTTCGGCAATCTGTGTGCGCCGTTTTGGTCCATTGTAAAAAATATCACATAACATATTATATCTATTCAGGTTACGCTGTTTTATTTGGTCATTATTAGTTGACATTTAATAATTATATCAAAAAAACATTGATTTTAAATAAACTATGCGTTAAATATCAGATTAATTAACGTATGTGTTATTTATGGAGATAAAATGCAACTAAAGTTTACCCCTCAGTTAGATCCTGATTTTGTGCCAGCCATTCTTTGGAAACAAAATTATTTAAATGAAATTTTAACCAGTAATGATAAAGAACCAGTAGTTATTACTTTGACACGTCCAGATAACACTGTAAGTAGGTGGGAAAGTTATATTTCACCATCACATCCTAAAACAGGTTTTTATCTTGAAAGAACATTAAAATTTTTGCTTTGGATGAAGGGTGGTACAGAAATAGCGATAAGCAATAAGCAGTATGCAACTGAATTGTCGCAAATATATTCTGCAACGGGTGCAAGAGCATTTGATTTTGATTTTATGGGTAAGAAAATTTATGACCAACCCTTTAATGTTATCTATAAACCGATTGATCAAATGTCAGCGTCAAAAGAAATTAGTTCTCCACTGGGTCGTTACTTAGATGGTTGTAGAATAGGTTTTGATTTAGGCGGTAGTGACCGTAAATGTGCCGCGGTCAAAGATGGCAAGGTTGTGTTTAGTGAAGAAATTGCTTGGAATCCTTATTTTGAAAAAAACTCTAAATATCATATTGATGGTATTCGTGATTCTCTTAAGCGTGCGGCTGCACATTTGCCAAGAGTAGATGCTATTGGCGGTAGTTCTGCAGGTGTATTTGTTAATAACGAGGTGCGTTCAGCATCATTGTTTAGAGGATTAGACGAGGCTGATTTTGAACAAAATATTCGTCGCTTATTTTTTGATTTACAAAAAGAATGGGGTATTCCATTTGATATAGTTAACGATGGAGAGGTAACTGCATTGGCGGGTTCTATGTCATTAAATGCTAATGCTGTTTTAGGTGTTTCAATGGGAACTAGTGTTGCAGCTGGTTATGTTACTCCAGAAGGTAGTATTACACCTTGGTTAAACGAGTTGGCTTTTGCACCTATAGATTATCGCGACAATGGACCAGTTGATGAATGGTCAGGAGATAGTGGTTGTGCAGTTCAATATTTTTGTCAACAAGGCGTAGCAAGGCTAGCGCCAAAAGCAGGTTTAGAATACAAAGATATGCCATTTCCAGAACAATTAATTGAAGTTCAAGAATTGATGAAAAAAGGTGATGAACGTGCCGCTTCAATTTACCATACTATCGGTGCTTGTTTTGGTTATACTATAGCTCATTGGGCAGATTTTTATGATGTGTCAAACTTATTGATTTTGGGACGTGTTACTAGTGGAGAAGGTGGTGAAATTATAATTGATGATGCAAGAAAAGTGCTTGAAAGTGAATTTCCAGAACTTGGTTCTAGTATTAATTTATGTACACCAAACGAGCAAGATAAGCGTCATGGGCAGGCAATTGCAGCTGCATCATTGGCGTCAATTTCTTAGAAAGCATTTAATTGGATATTAAATATTCATAACACTTATAAAAAGGAAGCAAATGGAAGTTATTATTTTAAAAAATGCAACAGAAGTAGCAGAGCGTTCTGCAAGAATTGTTTGTGATACAGTAAATAAAAAACCTAACACTGTATTGGGTTTGGCAACTGGCTCTACGCCAGTGGCAATGTATAAAGAAATGATTAATGCCAATAAAGAAGGTAAAGTTAGCTTTAAACAAATGCGAACATTTAATTTGGATGAATATGTAGGTTTAGATCCTTCTCATCATCAAAGTTACCGTACTTTTATGAACGAAAACTTGTTTAATGATATTGATATTGATATTGATAATACTCAAGTTCCTCCAGGTAATTTAGAAAATCCAATGGAAGCAGGACCTTACTATGAAGATTTAATTGCCAAAGCAGGTGGTATCGATTTGCAAATCTTAGGCATAGGCACAAATGGTCATATTGGTTTTAACGAACCAACAAGTTCTTTAGCGTCTCGTACTAGAGTTAAGACTTTGACCGAAACAACAGTTAAAGACAATAGTCGTTTTTTTAAAGAAGGTGAGTTTCAGCCTACCTTGTCTATTACTATGGGCATTAAAACTATTTTAGAAACTAAACGTGTATTACTTTTGGCTACTGGCAAAAACAAAGCAAAAGCTATTGCCGATGCTATTGAAGGCCCTATGGCAGGGCGTTGTCCAGCATCTGCTTTACAGATGCATGAACATACAACATTTATTATTGATGAAGATGCTGCCTCGCAGTTAGAAATGAAAGAATACTATAAATATGTATTAGGTTTTCAGGATAATTTGATTGATAAGTTTGGAGACTCTCGCGGAGTTTAAATCTGCGAAAGATATTCAAGCTTACCTTTGATACCAAGATTTAATTTAAAAAGGGCACCACCATTTTGAGTGGTGCTTTTTTTATTATCTTTATTTGCAGATGTAATAAAAATATCGCTTAAGTCTTTACCACCAAAACAAACGCTAGTAATAGATTTGGCTGATAAATCATATTTGTTAATAGGAATACCTAAATTATTACATTGTAATACTGATGCACCATCCCAACGCGCAGACCAAATATTGCCGTTGTTATCTACACATAAGCCATCACCACGCCCAGGATCACCTGATTCTTTAGCTACTCTTAAAAGTGTGGGATTGTCAATATTATCCTCTAAGTAATTATATCTAAAACTCCATAACTTTTGTTGACGAGAGTCTTGGTAATACATTAACGATGCATCTGGAGAAAACCCCATTCCATTTGGTGTTCCTTGGTTATCTAGCACTATTTTATAACTACCATCAGCTTTAAAGTGATACAATTTACCTGTTATAGAATCGCTACTCATTGTGCCTGCAAATACAGAACCTTTGGGGGTTGCTACAACATCATTAAAGCGTGTTGATTTTAGAGCAGGGATAGACTGTATGACAGTTTTTATTACCTTTCCGTTAGGACTTAGCAATACAATGTTGCCTTTATCTCTAAAGCAAAGTAAGTTTCCGTTTTTTTGAATGGTAAATCCGCCAATAGGTCTATCGTGGTATATTTGAAGATGCTGGTTTTTATTTGGTAAATATTTAAACATTTTACCATTTGGAATATCCACCCAATAAATAGCTTGCTCTTTGTTATGCCATAGACATCCTTCACCAACTTGGCAATTGTAATTTGCAATGATTGTTTCTTTTATGTTTGGATTATTCATATGTTATATAGACCGTATTAAATAAGTAATAAATGCAAAATTATATTATGATAATTGTTTTTTATTGCAATTATATAGCATAATTGTTTTAAGACTCCCACAAGAAGGGAGCCTTAAATATTTATAAATATTAAGCAGATTCTTTTTTCTTAGATTTAGATTCTTCTTCAACTGCTTTACTTGGAAATAACTTTTCGTGTAATAAGCCTTCTATTTCAGTTAAAATATTT
>JAMOSO010000056.1 GCA_027063065.1 Planctomycetota bacterium
ATAGTATCTAAGTCTTTATCTATAGTAAATTCATGCATCCTAATTACTGAATCTGCTGTTAAAGACTTAATTGTATCAATATCCGCTGGAGTTAAGTCATGCTCTAAATCATTAATATTTTCTTTTAATATTTTAATAACCCGTCTACCAACCTCCATAGATCCAGCAATTACACCTACATTATCAGCTTCATTAATTTTTGTACGCCTTAGTGACAGCAATTGACGAGCAGATTTAAAGCCTGATTTTTTTTCTATATCTACGCTAGAGCTATAAACATTTGGCAAAGAGTAAGCATAATACAAACCAGCTAAAGATATACTTGTAGCGATTAATATAAAAACCAATCGATAACGTCTAAAAACGTCCCAATACTGTCTTAATGATTGTTCATCATCATTAAGACAGTATTGGACATTACCGCTTAAATTTGGATTAGATTGTTTCATTAAAATCCTTACTAAAAGTCTCGAATTATATTTCTAGAAGTATTAAATTTTTCAATCAATTAAAAGAATGGTATAATTTGATCTATGATACGCGCACTTTTTGATAGAAAAGTTTCTGGGACATGTACTATATCGCCTGATTGTAAATAAACATTTGGGGATTGTCCTTTCATTATAGCTAATACATTTACAATTTGCACTTTAGGATGGCTTAAACTACCTCTAACAACAGCCACTGAATCCAAATGCCCTTTTTTATTAGAGCCTCCAGCTTCTGTAATGATTTGCACAATATTTGGCCGCCCGCGATGAGGAATAACCTTTGGATATTTTACTTCGCCAGTCACATAAATACCATCTGTACTTGAAGATGGTATAAAAATATAATCACCAATTTCTACTTTAATATTTTGAGTTACATCTCCATCAAGAAACAGAGCTTCAAAATCAACTGGTAATAATTTGTTATTACGTAAGTAATATGCTTTAGATAAATTTGCCATTGCACCGCCAGCATCTGTGGCCGTAGACTCGCTATAACGCAAACCACCAGCAGCCGTAAAAACATCCAACAATCGTTGTCCCTCACCTACTAATACACGACCTGGTTTTTGTACTGCACCAACTATTGATACAAAATTGCCTGCAAAACTTTTTCCTATAACCGTAACCTTAGGATCATAAATATATTCAGACAACTTTGTTTCTATAATGTCTACCAGTTCTGACATGGTCTTACCCGATACATAAATAGAGCCTACTAATGGATAAGAAATTCTACCATCTGGTTGTATTAATAATTGACGTGTCATATCCTCTCCCCATACAGACACTTCTATTCTATCGCCAGATTTTAATCTATATTCCTTAGATTTCGCTTCTTTTTTTTGATTAAACCTAGAATCCAACAATCCCCCACCATCTAATGAACTATCATCACTAAATAACGACTCTCCAAAACCGCCTTGTATATTACTCAAATTATCATTGTCCGATTCACTATCTGAATCATTACCAGATATTTTATTTGCAGTTTTTGTAGAGTTTAAATCATTTTGCAAAAAATTATTATAAGATGGTTGTCTCTGCGTTTGCTGACACCCAAATAAAACTACTGCAAAAATAATAAAAATACAAATTTGTAATTTATGTTGTAAAAATTTCATTACAGCACACTCCTTTCATTATTGAGTGTATCGGACTTATAAAAAAAAACTTAAGAGAAAATCAAACTAAAACGATATATTACTATATAAAATCAATTTACTAACTATTGAGCATCACAATAAAAGAAAACTTATGAAAAATAACGCCGTCCAAATACCTAAACATCTAATTATAGCCACCGCAACCCCCCATTACTGGTGGCAAAATAAACTTTGGGGATTTGGCCCATATAGTAAAGAAATTGATATTCTAGCGCCAATTTTTAATAAAATAACTATTTTATCGCCATTATTAAATGCTGAACCTCCTAAAACCTATCTAACATTTAAAACTAAATATATCACACACAAACCCTTGCCTAATGTCGGAGGCAAACACCTATACAATAAAATCCTAGGCCTACTTACACTACCTAAAAGCATTTACATACTATGTACAAATGTAGGCAAAAATGACGGACTAATGGCTAGATGTCCTAGTAGTTTTGGATTAATCGCCACATTAATAGGCCCATTATTAACTAAATTTCGCATTGCTAAATACGCTGGTCAATGGAATGGCTACAAAGAAGAGCCTTTTAGCGTAACCATGCAACGTAAAATCTTATCTTCTTCTTGGTGGTCAGCACCTGTTACCGTATATGGCCAATGGGATAATCAGCCAAAGCATATTATTGCTTTTTTCACATCTATGATGAACAATGCACAAATGAAAGACGCAATAAAAAGTTTTGAAAGCAAAAAAAACAACAATCAATTTATACGTAACAAACGCCCACTTAAAATATTATTTTCTGGACGCTTAGCCCCTGAAAAAAATATTTCACAACTTTTAAAAGCTTTAGCTATTTTAAAAAACAAGAAACTTTCTTTTGAATGTAAAATTATTGGCTCTGGACCATTAAAAGATGATTTAATGCAAGAGAGTCAAACTCTAGGCATTTTTCAATACATCACATTTATCAATGGCTTACATTACAACCAATGCTTAAAACAAAATGCATGGGCAGATTGTTTAGTCTTACCGTCCACTCACTCAGAAGGTTGGCCAAAAGTTATTGCAGAAGCAATGGCCTACGGCGTGATTTGCATAGGCGTAGATCATGGACAAGTAGCAAAAATGCTAGAACATGGCGGTATATGCCTTAAGAATGGCACCGATATTGAAATAGCCCAGGCTCTTGAGGATGTATACCAAAATTCAGATAAATTTTTAACACATAGAGAAAAAGCATCTAAGTGGTCTAGACAATACACCACTGAAGGTTTATACATAAAAAATAAAGAACTAATAAAAAAATGGTGGGCAAATAATGACTAATACTTTACTTTGTTCCGTTGTATTACCTGCATTTAATGCTCAAAAATATCTCTTAAAAGCCATTGAAAGCATATTAAATCAAACTTATCAAAATATTGAATTAATAATCATAAATGATGGATCAACTGATGAAACAAAAAAAATTATCGATACATTTAAAGATAATACAAAAGTAAAAATTATAAATAACAAAAAAAATATGGGGTTAATTTACTCTCTAAATTACGCCCTAAATCAAACCAATGGCCATTTTATTGCCCGTATGGATGCAGATGATATATCATTACCTACACGTATTGAACAACAAATAAACTACTTAACCAAACATTCCGATATAGACCTGTGTGGTTGCAGTATTAAAACATTTGGTGCTACTGATAAAATTTTGTATGCACCTAAATCTTGGCAACACTCCGCTGTAAAAACTTTTTTTTCAACTCCAGTTTTTCACCCAACAATTCTTTTTAAAAAAAACTTATTAAAAGAAGGCTTTACATATAATCCAGATTTCAAATCAGCCGAAGACTACGATTTATGGGAAAGATTAATAATTACCAATAAGATTAAATTTGCAAATCTACAAACACCTCTCTATCTATATCGTGAACATGAAGACAGCGTAAGTTTTACCCAAAACACTCTACAAAAAAAACACACTGACAATATACGATTAAGACAATATAAGCGTCTATTACCAAGTGCAACCGATAAAGATTTATTCTTAAAATTTATGCATCTTCATAATAATTTAAAATATAATTGCCAACTTCTTAATAATTTTGCCGATTTAGTACAAGACTTATGTATAGCAAATCACCAAAAACTTATTTATCCAGAACCATTGTTTAATAACACTTTGCAATACAAGATTTACTTACACCATTTAAATGCTATAAAAATTATCAAATTGAAAGCCTTAATAAACTATCTAAAACAAAATGACAATATGATTATTAAATTAAAACGATTTATAAAATTAACCTTTTATTTATTAAAACCAGACAAATGATTATTGTTAAATTACAAGGTGGGCTAGGCAATCAAATGTTTCAATACGCATTTGGCTACGCTATGGCAAAAAAATATAATTATCAACTAAAATTAGACATATATGGATTGCAATCTTCGACTTTGCGCGATTATAAACTGCATTTATTTGATATAAATCAAATTGCAACCAAGCAAGAAGTTGCCAACATTAAATACCGTCCTGAAAATGTTTTGCAATACCTTAAAAGACGCATCACAAAACAAAAACGCCAATTATCAAAATCATATTACTGCGAAGTTGAGCAACAATGTTTTACCTATACTGCAGATATACCTAAACAAGACAATTATTACTATGAAGGATTTTGGCAAAACCAACATTATTTTATAGATTATAAATACGACATACTCAACACTTTTACACCTAAATTTAAATTTTCTAAAACTTTAAAAACCCTTATGCAAAAAATAATATCCGACAAATATATTAGTATTCATATTCGCCGAGGTGATTATGTTTCTAATCAAAAAGCTCTACAAAAACATGGTCTATGTGATTTAACTTATTATCACCATGCCATTAATAAGATTAAATCTTTAATACACAATCCGAAGTTTGTCTTTTTTAGTGATGATATCAACTGGGTCAAAAATGCTTTTAAAGATGAGCTAAACTGTTTGTATATCGACGATATAGACATAGCACCACAACAACTAGATGTATGTGAACTACATTTAATGAGTCTTTGTCAACACAACATAATTGCCAACAGTACCTTTAGTTGGTGGGCTGCATGGTTAAATCAAAACCCAAATAAAATAATTATAGCACTCAAACAATGGTGTGCCAAAACAGACTTAAATAGCGAGGCTATAATACCAGAAAATTGGCTACAAATTTAACTTTTACGTTGCCAATTTTCCCATATAAAATAAAAATCATAAGTCAAAGAATGGGTCTTTCTAAATGCCTGCCTGATTTGATTACGCTTTTTAATAGCATCTTTCACAAAAATATGAAATTGAATTTGTAAATTGTCTATTTTTGTAATCCAATTATTCTCTATTAACCTAGGTAAAACATCAAATTCACCGCCCTCTATGTTAATTTTTAACAAATCGATATGACTTATTTTCTCTGCATTTAAAAACGCATCTATATCGCGCAATTCTATTTCTTCTTTATTTTTTGTATCGCCAGCATATACAGATGTAGCATCATCATCTAAATTTATTGGCATCATTTGA
>JAMOSO010000057.1 GCA_027063065.1 Planctomycetota bacterium
AAAATAACTAAAACATCTCAAGCTTCTTTGCTTGGTATTTCTAGAAGTAGTATATATAGAAAACCTAAAACTCGTGAAGAGTCTTTATATAATCAAAAATTAGTATGGATAGCAAAGGCTGTTGGGTTGATTATGTTTTTATAGAAAGATTATGGAAATCGCTAAAATATGAAGAAGTTTATCTTAATGCATACGAATCCATCAATAAAGCAAAGCAGTGAGAGACTGCTACTCAGTCATGAATTAACTTTTTTAAATTTCATGATTTTTTCTTATTTACCACTGAATATGTCCGTTGATTGGGGACCACTTTATGTCAATTAAAGAGATAGCAAACTTTCTCAAAGTAAATGAAACAAAAATCAATAATCTACTAAACAAACATGGGTTAAAACACAAATAATAGATGTATAGAGACGTGCCTAGCGACGTCTCTATACTACATAATTATTTAGAAATCCAAAAACCGTGTAAATTACAAAAGGCTCTAGCTTGCAAATCTGCCGTAGTATCAGCAACACAAAATGTTGCCTCGGCTACAGAATCACCCTCTACAAAATCATGTCGCAACACTTGTGAACCACAAATTAATTCCACAAATAAAATATAATGATCCGATTCCATTGGATGCGCAATATCACCTACTTTAACAATAACTTTAGATCCTTCACGAACAATCACAGGGACGTGTTTTTCTACAGCAGCATCAACACTGTTTTCTACGAGCTTATCCATAATTGCATCACAACACTTTATATCATTTGCACCATTCCATAATGATTCCACAATATTACCGCATTTTGAACAACTATATACTGATTTTTTTTCTGGCATTGCTTCTCCTTTTTTATGTGTAATATGTATGTATTCACTATTATTAAAATTTTGAGTCTTTTAACACATTTAAAGTCATAGCCGTCATAAATATAATACCATTACGCATAGCATCATCATTAAAATCAAATGATGGATTATGCAAAGCAGGAGCATCTTCTCCTACCCCTAACCTAAAAAGAGCACCTGGATAATCAGTTAAATAATATGCAAAATCTTCTCCACCCATTGATGAGTGCTCAATTTGATGCCATGCCTCTTGACCAAAATACTGCTGGGTAATATCAAAACCCATATCAACCATTTCTGCACTATTTATTGTGGCAATATAAGGCAATTCACATTGTAAATCATAACTGGCACCATTTGCTAAGCACACACCCTTTACTATTTTCTCTATTTCGCCTGAAAACACATCAGCTAATTTTGGATCTAAATAACGAAATGTGCCTTCCATTTCTACCTGATCTGGTATAACATTTCCATTAAGACCGCCTTCAAACCTACACACGCTTAATACAGCTGGATCCTTAGCGGGAATAACCCTAGACACAATAGATTGTAAATTTTCAACTACTTTTGCACCAATTAAAATTGGGTCTATAGTATTTTCTGGAGAAGACGCATGACCTCCCCTACCCTTAATTGTAATTTTAAAAAAACCTGCTGCGCCAGTAATAGCACCTGATTTGCAAGCTATTGAACCTACTGGCAACTTACTTTGACCATGTAATGCAAATACGGCATTAGGTTGAGGATCTAACAAAGCACCTGCCTCTACTAAATCCTTACCCATCGCTTTAATTTCTTCGCCTGGTTGAAAAACAAATCTTACCGAACCTTCAAAAGTATCCCGTAATTGATTTAAAACCAAAGCTGTCCCATATAACATAGCACTATGCCCATCGTGACCACAACCGTGCATAATACCGTCAATTTGCGACTTATAATTTTTATCAGAATTCTCACAAAGTGGCAAAGCATCCATATCAGCGCGCAAGGTTACATTTTTACCCATTGAGCTACCCTGCAAAATACCTACAACATCTGTTTGTAAAAAAGGTCTTTGCAATTCAATTGCGGTACTGGCTAAGCTTTCTCTAATTAAAGATGAAGTTTTAAATTCTTGCCCAGCTAATTCTGGATTTTTATGTATTTGATGACGCATTGCAATGGCGTCTGGCAAGATAGAATCAACTATTTTGCATAATGATGATTGATCCATATTTATCCTTTAGATTATAAACTAACCGATTGGCAGTTGACCTACCTAGCATACTATATCAGATACCCCGCGTTTTAGTTATGCTAAAACACGGGGTATTATAAAATTATTTACTTAACCAGTCTTGTTTATGACTTTGCACAAACTCGTCATCATGTAAATGAGGATACGCTTTATAAACTCTATCTATTTCTTCAAGTTGACCCGGTGATAATGTTTCTTGTGGATTTAAACATCGGATAGACTTCATCAAACCTTGACGACGTAAAACCTCATGAATACCCGGTATACATCCATGAAAATTATTAGCCGCATCAAAAAATACAGCATTTGAATCTGTAACTTCGATATTGCGAGATAACATTTCAACAGGAATATCCTTCCCACTATCTACTATAGAATGTATTTCGTCTAATAATTCAACAGCCTTTTTAGTCCAAACACACCAATGCCCTAAAAGACCACCTTTAACACGAGCTTCTACAACACCCCTTGCCGTTTTAAAACGATATGGGCTCAACAAATCCATAATAATATTATCATCATTACCTGTGTATAGCGTTATATCATTTTCTTTACCCGCATCGCAAATAGCTCGCACAACATCAATTGTTTGATAACGATTAAATGGAGCCATTTTAATCCCCAAAACATTATCTATTTGCGCAAAACGTTTCCAAAAATCATAATCTAAACTCATACCGCTAATGGCAGACTGCAAGAAAAAACCAATAACAGGTATTTCTGCTGCAACGGCTTCGCAATGTGCAATTTTTTCGTCATTGGTTTTATCTTTAAATGCTGACATATTTAACAATGATGCGTGAAACCCTAAAGATGCAGCTAATTTAGCCTCTGCAACAGCTTGTTCCGTCAAGCCGCAAATGCCTGATACTTTTAAAATACCTTTACCTTTTTTGGCACAAATATCATCGATAGACTGGCTTGTAAAACGCAAAACATCTTCCAGCATATCAATTTTTTCATCACGGATTTCAAATTGAGTTGTATGCACACCAATAGCAATGCCACCTACTCCAGCGTCAATATAATAATTAGCTAAAGCACGCATATCCTGTTCGTCTATAGACATATCTTCTTTCAAAGACAGCGGATGCGCAGGTATAACACAACCCTTGCGAAAGTTATTTAAAATATCCTGTGGGATTTCATTTATTTTCATTATTACTCCTTTTAAAATTTACCGTCAGTTACTTCAAATTTTGTGGGCTTGCCTAGACTTTTACCACCATTTTGTAACCATTTAACTTGCATTTGTATTAATTCATCAACACTTTTTGAAGGGTATCCAAATTCTTTAGTTGCCTGCATAGAATTTGACAAATACGTCTTGCCAGGCGATCCGACAAACTGCACCTGCTTACCTAAAAGTTTTGCCATTTTTACAGCAACATCTTTCATTGTAAGTGTTTCTGGACCTGTAATATTAATTGGTGTTGCAGGACAAGAACATAATTTTAAGCACAAAATAGCCTGTGCCACAGCGTCACCCTGCCATAAACAGTTAAAATGTCCCGTGGATAAATCTACCACTTCATCCTTAATGATTTTTTGACAAATATCATGCAATACACCGTAACGCAAATCTACACTATAATTTAAACGAAAATGACATACCTTTGTTTGCCACATACGACAAGCATAATTAAACATCATCTCACGACCATAAGCCGAAGTTGCATAATCGCCAATTGGTGCTGGCTTTACTGTTTCATCACAACCACCTTCTAAAGCGTCAACTAATGGATAAACACAACCAGTAGAAAAATCAACTATATTTGAATCTTTAAAATGACGAACCACATATCCCGGCACTAAAGTATTCATAACCCAAGTGATATCTTCACTGCCATCTGTACCAAATTTTTTAGCCACCATATAAATAACGTTCTTCATTTTTTCTAAAGATGCAACCTCATCTGGATTAGACAAATCGCATTTTCTAGTCTCAACCCCAGCAGACTCTAAAATATTTTGAGCTTCTGGATCAGAAAATCTTGCCACACCTAAAACTCTTTTTTGTACACCTGCCAAATCAATAGCACGCTTTGCCATTACAGCAAGATTTACGCCCATTTTACCTGCTACACCCAAAATGACTATATCGCCATCTAAGATTTGCATATAATCAACCAACTCTTTTGAAGGAGTGGTAATTATATTATTTAACTCCGCTTCATTTTGAATACTATCCATTATAATTTCCCCGTTTATCAATGTAATCTCACAAAATAATAAGACTTTAATAAAATATCATTATGCCCGCTCTATACTACGCTAGCTGACTTAACGTATGTCGTCTGATTTAATATACATATCAACTGATATAAACATATTATTATTAATACCCTATAAAATAAAGCTTTTAATATAAATTTTTTCCTAAGCTTGCAGTTGTCACCAATCCCCCTACAATATAGATTTACAATTAGGCAATTTTTCTGTACCTTCAGGATGATAACTTTATGAATACACAAAATAAAACTGATAACTTTTTTGAGCTTGCCGAACAACGAGCGTCTGAATTTTCTTTACTAAAGGGTGTCAACCCAAGTTCACACGAGCGGCAAAAGCATGAAGTCGAATTAGCCCTAGAAGGCCTTTTAGACAAAAAAACCATAGAAAGCACAACAAATCGGCTAAAAACACTAGATGTAGACAGCTATATCGCCGAAACCGTTGAACCTTCCGAGCAAAAAAATCGCCTAGGGTTTAAAGCTGTTTTAAAACAATTAAAAATAAACATCATTAAAGAAACTTCTATGGGGCCACTATATTGTGCCGAAGTAGAAATGGACCTTCAAGGTCAAGAACGCCGTTTATGCCTTTTGGCACAAGAAAGAACCGCCAACAACGGTGTATGGGCTCCAGAACATCATAATAAAGCAATTGAATTAGTACGAAATTATGCCCAATATGCCATTCCCGTTGTTTGCTTTATCGACACTCCCGGTGCAGATGCTGGCGAAATAGCCAACGCCAATAACCAAGCACATTCTATCTCGCATTTTATTGCAGAAATGGCCAATGTGGATATCCCAACTGTAGGTATTATTTTAGGTAATGGCTACTCAGGTGGCGCAATACCATTAGCCACAACTAATCTTTTATTGTCTGTACGCGATGGCGTCTTTAACACTATCCAACCAAAAGGATTAGCCGCCATTGCCCGCAAGTTTGACTTATCTTGGCAAGAATGCGCAAGCTATGTAGGCGTAAGCTCTTACGAATTATATCAACAAGGCTATATCGATGGCATTATCGATTATGTACCCGGAGAAAAAGGCCCTCAACTAGAAAACCTACGCAATGCTATCACATCTGCCATAATAGCCATTGAAAAACGCTCTTTGCAGTTTGTAAAAAATACAGATGGCATAGTCGAACATTACTTAGCTAGTTTAAATCGTTATTTAGATCCATCAGAAAAATTGCAAGAATTTGAAAATCATTCTTACTTAAATTTAACTAAACACCCTACAGAACATTTAAATGTTTTTGGCATCACATATCGTTATTTAAGATATTTAAGCTTACGCAGTCGTATCAGCTCTACTGTCAGTGCCAATTTTTCCCGTTCAACCAGTTTGGCAACACCTAAGGGAGACTTATCCCAACGCGTCAAAGAAGAACTAGAACACGCCTTTAAAAACTGGCAAGAAAACCCCCTATTAATACGTTATGATGATGAATTATCTAAAAGTTATAAAACATATATAAACCGTCAAGAACACAGTAGTGACCAACGCGGTAAATTATCCAAATTGATATTTGGCGATCCTGCCGAAAACCTCAAAAAAGCAAAATCTGAATTATACCTTAGCTACTGTTTTCATTTGCATAATTTATGGAAAGCTGGCAGTCAAAATAACTTTTTAGCCCTTTTACAATATTTGAGCTCCGAAAACATCAAATCCACAGAAAAAGACCCCAACGAAATGACAGTATTAGATGTCATTAGTGCTGATGAATTTCGTGAAGGAATGTTAAGAGAATGCAAAAACTTTATTATATTTGACCAAGTCTACGATCAAATAATTACTGATTTAAGGCCTATTGCCAAAGAAGCTAAAGAAACTAACACCATTTCACGCCAATCGGTAGGTGATTTATTAGAATCTGCATTGCACAGTGCCGCTGCCAAATTAGGCAATATGTTAAAAGAAGATGAAGCATCAGATTTTGAACTTAAAAAACAATTTTATGCCTGGCTCAAAATCTTATTAAACAACTCACAAATGAGTGATTTTATTCGCCCTGTACAAGAGTGGAAAAAAATTCAATATCCCCGCATTTCAGAACCTTTATTTGCGATTGTAACTTTTATGTTTGAACACTTATTAGTTGAATATTATCGTGCAGAAAGCGAAGGTGTAAATTTTAACGGTAAAATTAAATTGCGTAACATAGGTATGAAAGATTTTTGGAACCGCCTTAATACCGCATACACTGACTTATTAATAACTGATATATTAATCAACGATAAACGCAGTAAAAATACACGTTTTGAATCATTTAAAGGTGAATTTTTAAGCGATTTCCATGAATTAGACCCTGATTTAATGACAGCTGATCCTGTTAATTTTCCAGGATTTAGAATCTCAATTGAGCAAGCATTATCAAAAGGTATCAAACCATGCGGTACAATCACAGGCATTGCTAAATTAAAAGATTGCAAAGAAAACACTAATATCGGAGTCATTATATCTAATTTAGACTTCCAAGCGGGCGCATTTGATATGGCCTCTGCACAAAAATTTTGTAATTTATTATTAAAATGTGCAAAGCACAGTTTACCTGTAGTGGCTTTTATCTCATCTGGCGGCATGCAAACCAAAGAAGGTGCAGGCTCTTTATTTTCTATGGCCATAGTAAATGATCGTATAACTCGTTTTGTGCGTGATAATGACCTTCCTGTAATATGCTTTGGATTTGGCGATTGTACTGGTGGCGCACAAGCATCTTTTGTAACACACCCATTAGTACAAACTTATTACTTTAGTGGTACTAATATGCCATTTGCCGGACAAATAGTTGTACCTAGTTACTTGCCAACCACTACTACCTTATCTAATTATTTATCCACTAACGAAGGTTCAATGCAAGGATTAGTTAAGCATCCATTCAACCCAGATATTGATGCTCAACTGCGTGAAATTGATCCAAATATCCCAATCCCATCCGAAACTGTTAGCGATGTTTGTAATCGAGTATTGCAAGGCTCTTATGTTCAAGAAGAATTAGACTTAAACAACTCTTTTACCGATGAACGCTCATTGATAAAACCAGTTAAAAAAGTTTTGATTCACGCACGTGGTTGTACGGCATCTAAATTAATCCGCATAGCCCAACAAGAAAACATTGCCGTAGTATTAGTGCAATCCGACCCTGATATGGACTCAATCGTCGCAGAACAATTAACCAAAAATGATACATTAATCTGTATTGGTGGCAACACTCCTGACGAAAGCTATCTAAATGCCGAGTCTGTACTGCGTATTGCACAACAAGAAAATGTCGATGCAATTCATCCAGGCATTGGCTTTTTATCCGAAAACGCCGATTTTGCTCATATGTGCCGTAACCGTGGGTTAAATTTCATTGGACCTTGGGCATCATCTATGGAATTAATGGGCAATAAATCAAACGCTATCGATACCTCTATGCGATGTGGCGTACCTGTAGTACCTGGCTCTCACGGCATTTTGCCAGACTTTGAAACAGGTATGCAAGTTGCCGATAAAATAGGCTATCCAGTATTATTAAAAGCTGTACATGGTGGCGGTGGTAAAGGTATACAAGTCGTAGAAAAACCCGAAGATTTTAGAGAATTATTTTTTACTATTTCCTCAGAAGCTCGCGCAGCATTTGGCTCTGGTGATGTATACTTAGAAAAATTTGTAACTAATTTACGTCATGTAGAAATTCAAATTTTACGAGATACCCACGGTAACTGTCGCATACTAGGATTGCGTGATTGTTCTGTACAACGCAATAATCAAAAAATTATTGAAGAATCAGCCTCGACAATGCTCCCTAAAAACTTAGAACAAGACGTTTACAAATACGCCGCGTTAATCGCCAACGAAATCGATTACATAGGCGCTGGTACCGTTGAATTTATCTATGATTTAGATAACAATGCTGTTTATTTTATGGAGACAAACACCCGCTTGCAGGTCGAACATCCCGTCACAGAAAAAACAAGCGGAGTAGATATAGTAGCTCGCCAATTTGCTATTGCCGGCGGAGCAGACATCAGCGATATTAGTCCCGCATCTAACGGATATGCCATAGAAGCACGCATCACTGCCGAGCGCACTAGCGTAGATGACGGCGAAATCAAATTTATACCAACTCCTGGAAATGTTACTAAATTTAAAATTCCAACCAATGACAATATTTCTATTGTAAAAATGGTTGATGCCGGTAAAGCCATTACACCTTATTATGACTCCTTAATAGCCCAAGTTATCGCAACTGGCAAGGATAGAAACGAAGCCGCTGATAATTTATTAAAAGCACTAGAAGGCACATCCATAGAAGGTGTACACACTAACATCCCATTAGTTAAACGCATTTTAAAAGACAAAACATTCCGTAACGGTAAATACAACACTCAATATTTAAATGGCTTATTAGAGAATATTGATATCGAAGAAATGATTACCGAAGGCGATAAAGCATCTGGCAATACATCCATAAGTTTAGATCGCTCTGCAATCGAAATAGAAGGTAGCGAAGAAATCAAAGTAATCAGCCCTTCTACTGGTGTATTTTACGATGCTCCTTCTCCTGCCGAACCATGCTTTGCCCCTGTAGGTTCAATAATTAAGACAAATCAAACAATATGTTTATTAGAAGCCATGAAATTATTTAGCCCATTAACTTTAGACTCTTTTAACTCTGAAGAAGCATACTTATATAATCCTGAACAAAATTTTAAAATAGTCAGGGTTATCCCTACCTCTGGACAAGCTGTTAATAAAGGTGATTTATTAATGGTAATTTGCCCTTGCGATTAATCTAAACATGCCATAATTAGTATAAAGCTAATTATGGCAAATCTGTTATGCCCAGTTATATTAATACGGAAATGATTTTAGAAAGTATCAGCGATGGGGTTTTTACTGTTGATATGGACTGGAAGATTAATTTTTTTAATAAAGCTGCCGAACGCATAACAGGTATTAAACGCCAAGACGCCATTGGCAAACGTTGTAATAGCGTCTTTAAATCTGATATGTGCCAAAATCAATGTGCACTATCAACCACAATCAAATCAGGCAAACCAATTATTGGCCGTTCTGGTTTTATCATTAATCAGCAAGGGCAAAAAATACCCATTAGTCTATCCACTGCCGTATTGCGAGATACACAAAGCAATATAGTAGGCGTTGCTGAAACATTTAGAGATTTAAGCGAAATACACAGCTTACGCAAAGAATTACAAGGCGAAGTGAGTATTGGCGACATGATTAGCCACGCCAAAAGTATGCAACATTTACATGAATTAATTCCAGCTCTAGCCCGAAGTGACAGCTCTGTTTTAATACAAGCACAAACCGGAACTGGCAAAGAATTAGTTGCAAGAGCCATTCACAATTTAGGCCCAAGACGTAACTTTCCATTTGTTGCACTTAATTGTGCCGCATTACCCGAAACATTATTAGAAGCAGAATTATTTGGTTATGTACGCGGTGCATTTACTGGAGCCGATACCAATAAGCAAGGGCGACTAGAAGTAGCCGGACAAGGAACTTTATTTTTAGACGAAATCGGTGAAATCCCTCCTGCTATGCAAGCCAAACTATTACGCGTACTACAAGAAAACATCTACGAGCCACTTGGATCAAATCAAAGCAAACAATTAAACGCACGCATTATAGCTGCTACAAACCAAAATCTGCCTGACTTAATACAAAAGGGATTATTTAGGCAAGATTTATATTATCGACTCAATGTCGTACCATTAAGTTTACCGCCGCTAAAAGATCGCAAAGAAGACATTCCACTACTAATCGAACATTTTATTAATCAATTTAATACACGTCAAAATAAACATATTCAAGGGGTTTGCCCATCTGCTTTAGCTTTATTAATATCCCATTCTTATCACGGCAATGTAAGAGAACTAGAAAACATTATCGAAAGAGCCTTTGTACTATGCCAAGATGGATTAATACAGGTAACGCACCTGCCAGAAGAACTACAAAAATTAGAACAAAAAAAAACACTTAATACAACATCATTACAACATTGCAAAATACAAAATGAACGCACCGCAATAATGCAAGCTTTAAAAAACAACAATAATCATCGACTAAAAACAGCAAATGAACTTGGCATACATAAAACAACATTATTTAGAAAAATGAAAAAATTAGGGATTAAATAAAACTGCAAAACTGCAACTAATTTACAGTTTACAGTTGCAAAACAGCTACCTATTCACATTTACACGTAATACCTGTAAACCCGTAAACAATTACAAGCACATTGTTTATATCTTATCGCTATTTATTACATACATTGGCACACCTATCGCTTAGCACCAGTGTACTTTTTAAAGGAGTTTATTATGAAAATAGCAATATCTTGCAAAGGCCCTAGTATTGACGATTCATTTGACAGTCATTTTGGACGCGCATCTTACTTCCAAATCTTTGAAGACAACAAATGGCATAGCTTTGACAATCGAGAAAACGCCAATGCTGCCCAAGGCGCTGGCATCAGCACAGCACAAAGCATCATCGATATGGGTGTAGATGTAATCATCACAGGCTCACTTGGCCCTAAGGCTAGCCGAGTAATAGCAGATAGCGACATACAAGTATTTTTATCAGACCTACCAAGCATAAAAGAAAACTTGTTACAATTTGCACCTAAACTTGGCTTATCAATCACACCAGAAACAATGGAAGCAAAAAAATGAAAATAGCCTTTGCTTCTGGCAAAGGCGGAACTGGCAAAAGCACAATAGCCAGAACCTTTGCAAACTATATAGCCAAGGACAAACATGTTAGCCTCATTGATGCCGATGTAGAAGAGCCTAACCAATTATTGTTTTTTAAAGCATCTACAACCGAAGCGTCAAAACCCGTCAGTTTGCCAATACCAGTAATCGACAACGACATCTGTAGCAAATGTGGCGCTTGTGTAAAATTTTGCAATTACAATGCGCTATCACTCAATAAAAAAGGCGTAACAGTTTTTCCAGAACTATGCCATGCCTGTGGAGGTTGCAGTATGGTATGCCCTATCAATTGCATAAGCGAAACACCACACGAAATTGGCGAAACAACCTTAGCACACAACAAAAACATCAGCCTTATTCAAGGCAAACTCGCCATCGGATCTAGCCACGCCACCCCCCTAATAGAAGAGCTCTTAAAACGCGCTCCACAAAATAAAACAACAATTATCGACTCGCCACCCGGATCTGCATGTTCTTTAATGGCCGTTGCCAATGCAGTAGATGCAATTGTGTTGGTAGCCGAACCCACCCCTTTTGGGCTAGCCAATTTAGAAACTGTTGTAGATGTATGTGAAGAGCTTGAATTATTATTTGGAGTAGTAATTAACCGATGCAACATGGGCAATACATGCGTATTAGATTTTTGTCAAAAACACGACATTGAAATACTTGCCGAGATACCATGGTATTACGATGTAGCTAGCTCTTGCCAGCCAATATCGCAATTAGAAAGCCATTTTAATACCCAAAACAATCCTATGCAAAAATTAGCCGAAGCCGTATCAAAATGGGAGGCAGAATGTTAAAAGAAATTGTTATATTAAGCGGCAAAGGCGGAACTGGCAAAACGTCAATAACGGCTGCCATAAGCAATATGCTATCACAAAAGCAAAAAATCATTATCGCCGATTGTGATACTGACGCTACAAATTTACATCAAATTTTACAACCAACCCTAATTGATAAAAACGATTTTTATAGCGGTAAAATTGCGCGTATCAAACAAGATACCTGTACAAGCTGTGGCAAATGCGTCAAAGTTTGTAGATTTTCGGCAATAGAAACATTTAACCATGGCGAACAAACTAGAATCAATTCCAAAAAATGTGAAGGCTGTGGTGTTTGCGACTTGGTTTGCTATCCAACTCGTTCAATAATTTTTAAAGACCGACTTGTTGGCAATATTAAAACTTCACAAACACCTGCAGGCATTTTAGTACATGGTGGATTATTGCCAGGCGGAGAAAACTCTGGACACTTAGTAACTGCTATAAGAAAAAAAGCCCGTGACTTAGCCAACACCGAAAACGCCACAACCATTTTAATTGATGGACCTCCAGGGATTGGCTGCCAAAGCATAGCATCATTAACCGGCGTAACTGAGGCAATTTTAGTAAGCGAGCCAACCGTATCAGCAATCCATGACACTGAACGCATTATAGAACTATGCAAACATTTTAATATCCCTGCAACATTAACCGTAAATAAAGCAGATATTAATGCAGAACTAAGCAAAAAATTGCATCAATTAGCCAGCAAAAATAACATTAAAATCGCACCGAGCATCCCATATGACAAAGAAGTTATCAATGCCCAACTAAAAGGCGAAAGTTTTATTTTAAACAAAAACACATCGGCATCTATTGCCCTAAATAATTTTTTTAAAACTGTTTTTTAAACCAAGGAGACACCATGAAAATTGCCATACCCACAACCAACCAAACGCTAGACCAGCATTTTGGACACGCCCAAGAATTTAGTTTTTTTGCTACAGAAGGCGAAAACGTAACATTTATAAATACATTGGCTGCACCACCACATCAACCTGGCGTACTTCCAAAATGGTTGATAAACGAAAAAGTAAACATTATTATTGCCGGTGGCATTGGCGGTGCCGCCATCGATATTTTAAACAAGCAAAACATCACAGTAATTACTGGTGCACCAGCCATCGACCCAATGCAATTAGCTCAAAGCTATGCTAAAGGAGAGTTGCAAAGTAAAGACTCTGTTTGCACATCTCATCTAGGATGTGAATCACATTAAAAATGCGTTTTCAAAAAAAAGCTGTCATAACTGTAGCCTCATCTCATGCATTACATGATATTTTTACATCATTTTTTGCACCATTAATCCCTTTACTATCAGAGAAACTAGGCTTCAGTTATGCCACAGCAGGCATTTTAGCAGTAGTACCTAAAGCGCCTGCTTTATTAAACCCGTTCTTTGGATATATTGCCGATAAATTAATTATCAAGTGGTTTTTAATTTTATCTCCACTTATTTCAATATTGGCAATGGGACTATTAGGCATAGCCCCATCTATCACTGTTTTAGCTGTTTTATTATTAATAACTGGATTTTCTGGTGCAATTTATCACGTTAGTGCGCCTGTTATTATGCGTGCAGTTTCTGGTAATAAAATTGGAACAGGAATGAGCTTTTTTATGTTTGGCGGCGAACTAGCCCGCACATTAGGACCTTTATTAATCATCTCTGCCATATCTATGTGGGGACTAGACGGCACTTACAAATTAATACCATTGGGCATAATTGCCACCACTATATTATATTTTCAAGTCCGCAAATTACCCGATGTTCGTCCGCACAAACAAAAAGATAACCCAACGCGTGAACCTATTTTTGACGCTATCAAACAAATGAAAAGTCTATTTATTATTATTGTACCAATGTTGTTATTTCGCGCGTTTTCTAAAACAGCCTTAACTACATTTCTACCAAGTTATTTAGTTGCACAAGGTATGAGCGTTACCAAAGCAGGATATTCTTTGGCACTACTAGAAATTTTTGCTGCTATAGGCACTTTAATGGCAGGCAGTTTATCCGACAAATTTGGACGTAAACGCATTGTAGTATTAATTATGGCAATTACGCCTATTTTAATGTATAGCTTCACCATAACTGCTGGACTAATACAAATGATTTTAATTGGGGCGATGGGTTTAGTATTTTTTGCTAGTGCACCTGTTTTTATGGCAATGGTTAACGATATGAACTCTAACTATCCCAGTCTTGCCAATGGCTTTTATATGATGAGTAGCTTTGCCATGAGCTCTATAGTATCTCTTTTAATAGGTTATTGGGGTGATTGGTATGGACTAAAAATCACCTATCAAATCACTGCCATATTAAGTATAGGCGCTCTGCCTTTTGCATTAATGATAAAGGAAACCAAATGAATTATAAAATCACAATCTTAGTCGATAACTATCTATCTCCTCCATTAGAAATAGAACATGGATTTTCGGCATTGATAGAATATAAAAACAAACGCATTTTATTTGATACAGGTCAAAACAACGCCCTTTTTACAAATGCTAAAATTTTAAATATTGATTTAAACAATATTGATTTCTTAATTTTGAGTCACGGACATTATGATCACGGCGGTAATATTGCTAAAATTATTAATCTAAATCCAGATATACAAATAATAGTTCACCAAAATGCGTGTATACCACGTTATTCCATACACCCAGATAAGCCCGTAAAAAATATTGGTTTAAGCAAACAAAATAAAATTGCACTAATAGAACATCCAAATATTATATGGTGTTCTAAACCTTTAGAATTACTTCCTTGTCTATGGGTCAGCGGAGAGATTTTACGCAAAACTGATTTTGAAGATTGTGGTGGACCATTTTATTTAGATACAAACAAACAAAATCCCGATTTTATTGAAGACGATATGTCAATTTGTATTATCGATAATAATCAGTTAAATATTATTTGTGGCTGTTGTCATTCTGGCATAGTAAACACTATCGATTGGTTTAAAAAATTAACAGGGCTTGACGATATTAATAGCGTGCAAGGAGGATTACACTTATTGCACAGCGACACCAATCGACTTAACAAAACATTTGATTATTTATCTAAAAATGTAAAAACGATTCACGCCTGCCATTGTACTGGCACAGAAGCTATCAATAGCATTAATCAATTATAGACAAAACAAGTGTGGACATTATACATCCACACTTGTTTTTTATTTTAACGATTACACAAATCTCTAGCGATTGGTTTAGCCGCTAAAATTGCAGGATAAACCACTGGAGAAGCTGTCAATAATGGATGAGTACCCACTTGCATTGTTACCAAATCAACCGCAGTCATATTTTGTTGAATAGCAATGCCCAAAACATTAATTAATTCGCCAGCAGATTTACCTGTAACAACTTGTGCACCCAAAAGCACACCTTCGTTTTTAGAGAAAATCAATTTTACATTCTGAGTAGACGTGTCCTCTATTTTGCCAGGATGACGATCGACAGCCGTTGCAGTACCAACAACAACCTCAAAACCCTCTGCTTTAGCAGTGTCCTCTGTTATGCCAGCTGCACCCATAGCTAGACCATCAATTGCAGAAGAAAAAATTGAAATAGTGCCTTGATTCTTTTTGACAATTTTTAAACCATATAAACTCATACCGGCAATACGTCCATCAAAGGCAGCGGTAGAAGCTAACATAAGCCTAGTAGACTTACGAGTAAAATAATCTTTATGCTCGGCACAATCACCAGCGGCAAATACATCTGCAACCGATGTGCGTTGATATTCGTCTGTCCAAATAGCTTTATGTTTACCAATATCCAAACCAGCTTGTTGAGCCAACTCTGTATTAGGCCTATAACCTATAGAAAGTATAACAGCCTCCGCATCTAAAATTTCGCCACCTTCAAGCTCAACACCAGTTACTTTGCCATCACCTAATATTTGCTTAACTTTAGCTCCAGTCTTGATATTTAAACCTGATTTAATCAACTGATCCGAAACCTTACCCGATATATCACTATCAAAAGCCAAAGGCAATACTCTATCTAAACCTTCAACTAAAGTTACATTTTTACCAGCTTGGCGAAGTTCATCACTAACTTCCACACCAATAAATCCAGCTCCAATAACTACAATATTTTTAGCAGCTTTAATACTTTCTAAGCTACTTTTCAAATACTCATAATTTTTTGGCACTGTAAATACGCCATCTTGATCTACACCAGCAATTGGTGGCACAAAAGGAGTTGAACCAGTTGCTAAAACCAACTTATCATATTCAACCGTTTGATTAGTAGTAATAACATTTTTTGCTTCAACATCAATTTTGGTTACTTCTTCAATCAAAAAATCAACGCCTACATTTTCAATTGGCGTAATTGGCATTATGTTTTCATCAATAGATTTTAAAGATGAAAATATATATGGAATGCCACAGGGAACCATAGAAACTTCTTCTTTGCGAATAATTAAAACCTTCTTGTCAGGAAAGCTTAATTTAGCTGTTTTTGCAGACACAAAACCAGCAGCAGAACCACCTACAACAACAATATCGTACTTCATTTTTTCTCCAAAATAATAATTACACGTAACTTTGCAATTATAAGACAATACAATGCTTTAAGTCCACAAAAATTAATAGCCTTACATGTATTAAACAAACATACAAAACTAAATATTTTTTGCTATATATTTACGCAAGACTTAGTTGCCAACAACAGTATTAATAGCATTTTTTATATTATCTAATATATCACTGGCTATAACAGAATATGGATTAGATTTATTTAACGCCATATCACCAGCTTTACCATGTAAAAAAACAGACAATGGAATTGCCTTATCCATACTGCAACCCTGTGCAATTAACGAACTTAATATTCCCGCTAAAACATCGCCACTACCCGCAGTAGCCATCCCCGAATTACCAACTGGCATAATAACTGATTTGCCATTGTTAAAAACTATAATAGTAGGATAACCTTTATAAATAATATTAATATTAAACTCCACAGCTATTTTACTAATTGCATTTGCACGTTTATTAACATCACTTGATAACTTGCCAAATAACCGTCGCCATTCTCCTTGGTGGGGCGTAAGCACTAAATTAGCCTTATGTTGTTTTAATAAATCTAAATGATTTTCAAAAGCATTAATACCATCTGCATCTAAAACAGTATCAATATCTATGCAAGAAATAATTTTATGAACTAATTGGGCGGTATTTTTATTGCGTGACAAACCACAACCAATTAGCAAGGCGTTTTTTCTAATACTTAATCGCTCAATATCTGTAAATGCACTAATTGCTGGTGTGCCATCGGTGGTTTCGACAATACTATGCAAAACAGGTTCTGTTAATTTGATAGATAATGGCACAAGTAAAGATTTACCTATAGCACAATGCACCATACCGCAACCTGAGCGCAACGCAGCTTTAGCGCATAAGCTTACAGAACCAAGCATACCCGTTGAGCCACACAACATCAAAACAAGCCCATGGTCAAATTTAGAACCAGTTTTATGCCTAGGTGGCATAGTAAACAAATTTGAACCTATTGTTTTACACATCACTTATATACCTAAAATTAAATTGCGATTTTAAAATTGCAGTTTTGTTCTCTATTGACATAAAGAATTAGAAACTGTTTACTGTGAGGCTTTATATTTTATATCCAAAAAAAGGTTGTCCATGGAAAAAACTCGCCCAATCATACTTATTATTGCCATATTTTTTACTTTTTGGTATCTAAAATCCATTACTCCGCCTGTACAACAGCCTAAAACTAAGCAAGCATCATCAAATACGGTTACACAAAACAAAAGCACAGATAACATAAATATACCAAATACTATCACAAGTGCCAACCAACCCATTGTAGCCCATCCAAAACCTTCCAACATTAAAATAGTAGATGATATTATTTTAAAAAATGATGTGGTTAAAATAATATTAACCAATAATGGCGCAGTAGTAAAAAGCGTAGAGTTGCAAAAATATTTTGAAGACACAAAAAACACTCAACCTCTTTTATTACTAAGCGATCAATATGGACGCGCATCTTTTGGCGTTAGACTACACAATAATGCGCAACTACAACCTTGGAAAGTTGCAAAATCCTCAACAAACAGCGTTACTTTTATCAGACCCGATAATAGCGGATTAATTCTTACAAAAACCTTTACATTGACCGATTCTGGCGATTTGCATACAAATACAAGCATTACTAATCCAACCAATAACACTATTGCTATCGCTCCATATCTGGATGGTCCCGCAGGCATTAAAGTTGCACCTCATTCTTTGTTGGGTGCAAGCTCTAAGCCATTTGTCTATGGGGTTTATGATGACAACAATATTGATTTAAAAGATGAAGACTTAAAAGATATCAAAGAAGATGGCTATACAGCTAGCGTCAATAGTAGTTTAAGATGGTTTTCGCTACGCAGTAAATACTTTGTTGCCGCCTCAATGGTAGAAAACGCAAAGTTATATCATCAAATTATCGGTTCATACATCAAAAACCCAACTGATGATAAATCCAAAGAATCACTTGCCACTACATTAGTAGCAAATATGACGAATTTAGCCCCACAACAAACAAAACAATATAAATTTAACACTTATCTAGGGCCTATTAGCCGTCAATTATTTGCCACCAAACCATATACCGACCTAGAACCACTGGCTCACTTGGGACGATTAGCCCCTATCTGTGGGGTTTTAATAGGAATTATCAATATATTCCACAGCATTATCGGCAATTATGGCTTGGCAATTTTATTAGTAACATTATTAGTAAAATTGGCCTTACACCCTTTAACTGCCAAAGGTATGCGATCTATGTATGCCATGCAAAAAATAGGCCCTAAACTAAAAGCCTTAAAAGAAAAATACGGTGATGACCGTCAAAAATTTGGTATGGAACAAATGAAACTTTTTAAGCAAGAAGAAGTCAACCCAATGATGGGATGCTTGCCAATGTTATTGCAAATGCCAGTATATATTGCTTTATATACCACCTTAACACGAGTTATTGAAGTACGCCATGCATCTTTTTTATGGATTGATGATTTATCAAAATCAGATGCCCTATTTGCCTTTGGCACAACAATACCCATTTTAGGTGACACTTTTAATTTACTGCCATTACTTTGGATGACATCTATGTTTTTTCAACAAAAAATGACACCAAAAAGTCCCGACCCAAATATGGCACAACAACAAAAAATGATGCAATTTATACCTTTTGTATTTGGCTTTATGATGTATTCTATGCCATCAGGTCTAATGCTATACTGGGTTGCGCAAAATATATTTTCAATTATTGAACAAGCCAAAATACGCAAAAAATATATGCCAAAAACAACATAGGAGCCAACAATGCAAACAGTAGCAGTAGTAGGAGCAAGCCCAAAAGAAGACAGGTATTCGTATAAAGCCATGCAAATGCTAACAGAAAAAGGACATCAAGCCATACCTGTTGCCCCTGGAAAAAGCGAAATTTTAAACAAGAAATGTTATGCATCGCTAGCTGATATTACAGAAAAAATTGATACTGTAACTATGTATGTCGGCTCTGCTCGTCAAACAGATATTATCAAAGACATCTGTGCCATAAAACCACAAAGGGTAATTTTTAATCCTGGCACAGAAAATCCTGACGTCTACCCTAAACTTCAAGCCTTAGGAATAAACGTGCAAATAGCTTGTACATTAGTTCTTTTATCAACTGGACAATTTTAAAAAATTACTTTGCTAGTCCTTTCATAAAGACATTTTACTTGTTATAATAAATATTTATCCCTTTTAGGGCTTTTATTATGACAAACAACTCTAAACCCTTACTGTTAAGTGGTATACAACCATCTGGCAATTTAATGATTGCCAATTATATAGGTGCAATTCGCAACTGGGTGGATTTGCAAAATCAATACAATTGTTATTTTATGTTGGCTGACTTACACGCCATCACTGTAACTCAAGAACCTCAAGACTTATTAAAAAATTGTTACGATTTTATTGCCCTATATATAGCTTGTGGCATAAATCCTGACCAAAATACTATCTTCGTGCAATCACATGTTTCTGGGCATGCAGAACTAGCTTGGCTATTAAATTGTTATACACAAATGGGCGAGTTAAATCGTATGACACAATTTAAAGATAAAAGCCAAAAACATGCCAAAAATATTAATGTTGGATTATATAGTTATCCTGTATTAATGGCTGCCGATATCTTACTTTACAATGCTGATTTAGTGCCTGTAGGTCATGACCAAAAACAACATTTAGAATTAACTCGCGACATTGCCAATAGAATCAACAACAGGCATGGAGAACTTTTTACAATCCCAGAACCATATATCGCCAAATCAGGCGCGCGCATTATGAGTTTACAAGATCCTAACTCTAAAATGTCTAAATCAGATAAAAATGTTAACAACTATATTGGTTTATTAGACGACCCAAAAGTGATTATGAAAAAATTTAAAAAGGCAGTAACTGACTCTGGCGACACAATACGCTATGAGCCTGAAACCAAACCTGCTATTTCTAATTTAATAGAAATTAGACATTGTGTAACTGGCGAAAGTATTGCCGATATAGAAAAAAACTACGAAGGCAAAATGTATGGTCATCTTAAAATAGACTTGGCAGAAGCTGTAATAGAATTTCTACAACCAGTACAAGAACGTTTTAATCAATTACGCCAAGACAACACAGAACTAAATATTATTTTAAAACGTGGCCAAGAAGAAGCTAATAAACGTGCCGAAACTATTTTAAATAAAATGCGCCAAACAATTGGTTTTATTCCTAATATAAAAAATGTTTGTTTATAGTATATGACATATCGCATTTCTTTAGATCGTTTTGAAGGCCCTATGGATCTTCTTTTGTACTTAATTAAGCGAGAAGAAGTAGAAATTACCGAAGTGCCTATTTTAAAAATATGCGATCAATTTCTGGATTATGTCAAAACCATGAACGAACTAGATATTAATATCGCTGGTGATTTTATGGTGATGGCATCCACTTTAATGGAAATTAAAAGCCGTATGCTTTTGCCAGAAGAAGAAACAGACGAACAAGAAGAAGAATTTGACGACCCACGCATAAGTCTAGTAAAACAATTATTAGAATATCGCAAATTTAAAGAACGCACTCAACTTTTAAGAGATAATTTTGACAAAGCTGCCACTAGATTTGGGCGACCAAGCATATCAACGATACAAGAAAGTGATAAGGTAGAAAAGCCTATAGAACTAGGCAATATTGGTTTATTTGATTTATTTGCTGCCTACCAAAATTTAATTAAACATACTGAAACCCCCACAACCACAATTATTGACGACAATATATCTCAAGAAAAACATATGTTTTTGGTGATAGATTTAGTCAAACAAAAACATAGCATTCGTTTTGAAGAGCTATTTCCAACAAATGCTAGTCGAGTATATATGGCTGGAACTTTTATATCTATTTTAGAACTAGCCAAACAAAAAAAGATATTGATATATCAGGGTTCATCATTTTCTGAGATACGTGTTACCACACCAGAATACCACCGAGATTATATCTCTAATTTAGAAAGTTTTAATAGACTAAGAGATAAAAATATAACTGTTTTAGGGTTGGGAAGATTTGGCGGTGGCACATCATTAATTAGATATCTAGCCGAACATGGCGCAAAGGTAAGCGTAAGCGACTCTGGCGATAAAGCCGAGTTATCCAAATCTATACAAGCCTTGGACGATCTAAATATAACATTTAATTTTGAAGAACACCAACCAAAGGATATCGAAAAAGCCGATATTGTATTTGTTAATCCAGCCATTAAACCAAATGCCAAGATATTAAAAACTGCCAAAGATATAGGTGTAGAACTAGACGCCGATATTAATTATTTTTTAAGACATACACCTGCAAAAGTTATGGGCGTTACTGGCTCTAATGGCAAAACCACAACAACCACATTGCTTGGCAATATGCTAAAACTGCAAGATAATGACACCTTAATTGCCGGCAATCTAGGTGAGCCATTTTTACATCGCCTAGACTATTTAACAGACGATGATTCGGTAGTATTAGAGCTTAGCAGTTTTCAATTAGATAGATTAAGTTGGATGGGAATTTCTCCTAGCATTGCTATTATTACAAATTTATCACCCAACCATCTGGATTGGCATCGCACAATGAGCGAATACGCCAAAGCTAAATACAATATTTTAAAGTATCAACACAAAGACGATTTAGCTATTTTAAATTATGATGATAAAACTTTAGCCGATTGGGGTCAACGCTGTCCTGCTCAAACGGTTTTCTTTTCGTGTAGCCAAGCGATAGAAGGTTATTTTTTACAAAATAACAATGTGATACTACGCAAAAACGGTATAGATAAAATATTATTTGAACTACCTTCGCACACATTAAAAGGCAAGCATAACCTTAGCAATATTATGGCCGCTATCACATCTGCATATCTTTCTGGCGTAAGTATACCAAAAATTATCTCAGCTATACAAAATTATAAACCACTAGCTCACCGTCTAGAAAACTTAGGCACACATAATAATATAACCTTTATAAACGACTCCAAATCAACCACACCCGAATCTATGTCTGCGGCTTGTCGTGCTTTTGACAATAATGTTATTTTACTAGCTGGTGGATATGACAAAGGTGCCGACTTTAAAACAGCGGCTACACAAGCCGCACCACATTTAAAATATGCGTTTTTATTTGGTGACACTTCACATAAAATAGGCAGGCATTTACGCAAAGCCAAAGAAAGCGAAAACACCAATACAACAAAAATTATTTGTTATGAAAAAGATTTAGAAACAGCTTTTAATAAAGCAATTGAAATAGCGCAAGCCAACGATACAATTTTATTAAGCCCTGGTTCTGCTAGCTTTGGATTGTTTAAAGACTTTGAAGAACGTGGACAAGCATTTAAAAACTTAGTCAACCAATATCGAAAATCAAATTTAACCCCAACCAGTAGCCCTACAAATGCTACATCCCTTGAAAGGAAAAATGATGAATAATCACGACACTTATTCTTCTCCTCTTTCATCACGCTATGCCAGCGATGAAATGTTGTACAACTTTTCTGATAACAAAAAATTTCGCACTTGGCGTCAAATGTGGATTTCGCTTGCAGAACGCGAAAAAGAACTAGGCATTGATATTAGTGACGAACAAATAGCCGAATTAAAAGCAAACGCCGAAAATATAAATTATGAAACTGCCGCTGCTTTTGAAAAGAAATTTCGTCATGATGTGATGGCTCATGTACATACTTTTGGTGAAGCAGCACCTAATGCAAAAGGTATTATTCACCTTGGAGCTACCTCAGCATTTGTAGGTGATAATACAGATTTGGTTCAAATTCGTGATGGTTTATTGATTATTCGTAAACGTTTAATCAGTGTTATTAATGCATTAGCTTTATTTGCTAAAGAATATGCCGGCTTACCCACTTTAGGTTTTACACATTTTCAAAGCGCCCAACCTACAACTGTAGGAAAACGTGCCACATTATGGCTATATGAATTTTTAACCGATTTAGAAGAACTAGAGTTTAACCTAGAAACTTTGCGTTTTCGTGGCGTTAAAGGCACAACTGGAACTCAAGCCAGTTTTGTACAGCTATTTAATGGCGATAATCAAAAAATAGATATTTTAGCTACCAATGTTGCTAAAGATATGGGCTTTGATGAAGTTATACCTGTTACAGGTCAAACATATAGCCGTAAAACTGATGCTAGAAGCTTAACCTTAATGTCTGCATTAGCTCAATCTGCATCTAAATTTGCCAATGATATACGTCTGCTACAACATAAAAAAGAAATTGAAGAACCATTTGAAAAAAACCAAATAGGCTCATCAGCTATGGCTTATAAACGCAACCCTATGCGGTCTGAACGTATTTGCGCATTATCGCGATACGTTATTGTTGACAGTTTAAATCCCGCATTTACAGCTGCCACCCAATGGTTTGAACGCACATTAGATGATAGCGCCAATAAACGTATCGCTATACCAGAAGCCTTTTTAGCCGTTGATGCTATTTTAAGTATAGTTGAAAATGTAGCTAGTGGCTTAGTAGTGCATGAAAAAGTAATCGAAAAACATCTAAATCAAGAACTACCTTTTATGATGACTGAAGACATTATGATGGAGGCTTCAAAACATGGGGCAGACCGTCAAGAACTACATGAAAAAATACGTGAATTTTCTATGATGGCAGCCACTGCCATTAATGACGAAGGCAAAGACAACCCCTTGTTGGACTTAATTGCCAATGAGCCACTATTTACCGGAGCTAAAGACCAAATCGAAACTCTAAAAGATGCAAAACGATATACGGGACGTGCGGAAGAACAAACCCACACATTTTTAGACAATTGGGTTAAACCCTTTTTAGATAAATATGCTGATGAAATTTCCAGTGGTGCAACATTAAAAGTATAATGTCAAATTTAACACATTTAGCCGGCCAATTTATTGTATTAGAAGGTCCTGACGGTGGTGGCAAAAGCACTCAAGCTCAACGTCTTTGTGAAGAACTATCTTCACAAGGCGTTAAAGCTGTTATCACTAGAGAACCAGGTGGTACACTTATAGGCGAAGCCATCAGAAAAATTTTATTAGATAATACACATCAAAAAATGAGTGTAGAAACCGAATTGTTTTTATATATGGCAGCTAGAGCACAATTTGTAACTGAAAAAGTAAAGCCATTATTACAACAAGGTTACTGTGTGATTTCAGAGCGTTTTTTGTTGTCGACAATTGTATATCAAGGATTAGCTGGTGGCATAAATATAAAAGATATTTTAAATTGTGCTACATTAGCTGTAAAAGATATTCAACCTAAAGCAACTATAGTTTTAGATGTTCCACCAGAAATTGGACTCAAACGTGTTGGCAATAATCCCGACCGTATGGAAGCAAAGGGGTTAAAATTTCACACAAATGTTAGACAAGGTTATTTGACCTATGTGGACAAAGTCAAACCTTCTATTGTAATTTCTGCACAAGAATCTATAAATTATATTACTAATCAAATTGTGCTTTTTTTAGAACAAACAAAATAGTATTAAGTATCATTTTAGCGAGGGAATTATGCAAGAAATCTTATTAGTTGAAGACAGTAATATGTTTGGCAAAATGACAAAAGCCAAAATAGAAAACCAATGTAATGCTAAAGTTACATGGACTAAAACCCTTGCCGACACAAAAAATGCATTACAAAAACAAAAAGGTGGGTTTTCTTTAGCACTATTAGATTTAAACCTACCCGATGCACACCATGGCGAAATTGTTGATCTAGTGGTAGATTATGGTATTACATCTTTTGTGTTTACTGGTAATTTAAGCGATGCCGTACGAGAACAAGTCTGGAAAAAAGAAGTAGCAGACTATATCTTAAAAGACGACCCTAACAGTATTACATATATAATTAACGCTATTAATCGTATTCAAAAAAATGAAGACTGTTTAGTTTTAGTTGTAGATGACTCTTCTATGTACCGCAATAAGCTAAGCGAATTATTACAAATACAAAAATATCGAGTGCTTACTGCTCCTGATGCTAAAAATGCGATGGAAATTATCAATAAATATCCAGAAATAAATCTTGTGCTTACAGATTTTGAAATGCCACAAATAGATGGTTGTATCTTATGCCAAAAAATTAGAAGTAAGTTTTCAATGGAAGAAATGGCTATTATTGGGTTATCGTCTTCAAGCAATAAAAGCTTAGGTGCTAAATTTATTAAAAATGGCGCTAATGATTTTATTGTTAAAGATTCTTTCATGATAGAAGAATTTTACTGTCGTGTTAATCAATGTATTGACATTGTTAATAATCTAACCAAATTTAAAGATTTATCTATTAAAGATTACTTAACTGGCTTATATAATCGCCGTTATTTTTATGAACATGGCGAAGAACTTTTTAAACAAGCTCAAACAAATAAAACAGATTTATTTTGTGCAATGTTAGATATCGATTCGTTTAAAACCATTAACGATAAATATGGTCATGCAATAGGCGACTTAGCAATACAACACATCAGTAAAATCTTAAAGAAAACTATTGCTGACGATGCTTTTGTTGCGCGCATTGGCGGTGAAGAATTTTGTATTTTAGGTGAAGCCAATATAAATGATGCTAAAGATATTTGTGAACTTATCAGAAAAAACATCAATAATAGCCCTTTGATGTTTGACAACAAAAGCAAATTTGTACAACTTTCTGTATCAATTGGCATTGCAGACAATAATATAGATACACTAGAGCATCAAATCAACAAGGCTGATCGATTAATGTACCTTGCTAAAAATGATGGTAAAAATTGTATTAATATATAATGTTAGCGCCCGTACCTAATCAAATTCAAAATGTTTTAGACAAGGCTTTAAAAAATCAACACATATCACATGCGTTAATTTTTAGTGGTATAGATGGCTCTGGTCGCAAATTAGCTAGTTACAATTTAGCCAAAGACTTACTTTGTTTAGACGCCTCAAATTACAAAGCTTGTGGACAGTGCCAGTCTTGTAAAGCAATTTTACAATTACATATAAAAGAACCAGACAATATTACTCACCCTGATTTTCATGTATTACAACCAGATGGGCAATATATTAAAGTAGAGCAAATAAGAGAAATTATTAACCAAGCTTGGGTAAGCCCAATGCTATCGCATACCAAAATATTTATTATAAATGATGCACATTTAATTAACCAAAGTAGTGCAAACGCATTATTAAAAAGTTTAGAAGAACCGCCTAAACAAACTTTTTTTATTTTAATAACAAACAATCAACGCAACTTAATTCAAACTATTAGAAGTAGATGCCAAATATTTTTTTTTCCCATACCACAAAGTAACTATACAAAAAACAATCGTAATCATATCATTGCCTGTGAGCTATTAGATCAGTCTAATTTTGATGGATTACAACAAACAATGATAAAACAAGCG
>JAMOSO010000058.1 GCA_027063065.1 Planctomycetota bacterium
AATAATATTTTTATTTTTATTTTTATTTTTATTAATAAAATTCGCAATAGCCTCAACCACTTTCTCATCAATTGTTATGCCATTATTAGGATCTCCATCACTATCAAATGTTTGCAAAAACTGAGCAATATTTGTCTGAACTGTTGTATCTGCGCTAACATCTACAGGTGTAATAGTAGCTCTGGCTCCTATTCTCTTGCCTATAGCAATGTCACCACCCATTAATGAATAACCTTCAACCCCGTCCATATCAAAATAAAACTGAACTGTTTCACCTTCCTTAAATTGATAAAAACCATCTGCTTCAGTAATACCTACGCGCACTGAATTTCCTTCAGCATCAAAACATTCGTAGTTCATACCGCCTACAGCTTCATCAAAAAAATGACCACCACTTACACCAGAAAAACTTCCTCCAATACCACTACTACCACTGCCACCTCCACAAGCAACACACAAACCTAACATAGCTCCAAAGGCTACATATTTAATCCCTTTCATAACATCTCCTATAAAACTTATAAATAAAACGCATTTTTATATAATTGTATTTATATAGCAAGCAAAAAAAAAGCAACTTCCTATTTAAGAAAGTTGCTTAAAAATATAAAATTAAATTTTATATTTTTATCTAACTTTACCTTCAGCGCGACGTTTTTCTACTACTTCTTTCGCTATGCCTGCTGGAACAGGAGCATAATGATCAAAAATCATTGTAAATTCGCCGCGACCTTTTGTGATAGTGCGGATTTCTGTAGAATAGCCAAACATTTCACAAAGAGGTACACTGCCTTTTAAGATACGAGTTTGCCCACGCATATCCATACCTTCGATAACGCCACGTTTAGAACTAATTCCACCTGTTACATTACCTGTATATTCATCTGGGCAAGTAATTTCAACCGCCATAATAGGCTCTAATAATTGTGGCTTTGCTTTTAAGAAAGCTTCTTTAAATGCTGTTCTAGCACAAAGTTGGAAAGCCATATCGCTTGAATCCACATCATGATAAGAACCAAAAGTTAAAGTCAACTTAACATCTTCTACTGGATAACCAGCATAAGGCCCTTTTTCAAGAGCTGGTTTAATACCCTTTGGAATTGATGGGATAAATTCTTTAGGAATAACACCACCTTTAATTTGATCGACAAAATCAAAGCCAGCATTTTTTTCTGATGGTTCAAGGGTAAATACAACATGTGCGTACTGACCTGATCCACCTGTTTGCTTAACGTGTTTATGTTCAAAATCTTTAACTACGCCTGTGATAGTTTCTTTATAAGCAACTTCAGGAGTACCAACATCCGCCTCCACACCAAATTCACGCTTAAGTCTATCCACCAAAATATCCAAATGTAATTCACCCATTCCAGATATAATTGTTTCTTCAGTTTCTTCATTACGTGTGACAACAAAAGTAGGATCTTCTTCAGCTAGTTTTTGTAAACCGATAGAAAGTTTTTCACGAGCTGCCTTATCCACAGGATTAATAGATAAAGAGATTACTGGCTCTGGAAAATCTATGGACTCCAACTTAATTGGAGCATCTTCAGCACATAAGGTATCACCTGTTCTAGTATTTGATAGACCAATAATAGCTACGATATCACCCGCCTCTGCTTTTTTAATTTGTTTCATTTCACGGGCATGCATCAACACGATACGTCCCACACGTTCTTTTTTGCCAGTATTGGCGTTAATTACATAAGAGCCAGCTTCCAAAACACCAGAATAAATACGTGTAAAAGTCAACTTACCCATATGCTTATCTGCCATAACTTTAAATGCTAGTGCAGAAAATTTTTCATCATTGATTAATTTACGAGTCATTGGAATATCTTTATCATCGATATCACAACCAGTTACTTCATTGACGTCTAATGGTGATGGCAAGAAATCAATCACTGCATCCAACAAATCCTGAACACCTTTATTTCTTAAAGCTGTACCGCATAAACAAGGCACGATTTCCATATTTATACATGCTTTACGAAGTGTTTTGCGTAATATTTCTTCAGAAGGAGCTTCACAAGTTTCTAAATAAGATTCCATTAGCTCATCGTCAGTTTCAACGATTTTTTCTACTAGGTGCTCACGCCATTGTTCTGCCAACTCTTGTAAGTCCTCTGGAATATCAACTAATTCAAAATTAGCACCCAATGAATCATCAGAATCATCATACATGATGGCTTTCATTTTAAATAAATCAATCATACCTTTAAAGTCATCTTCGGCACCTATTGGGATATTAATAGGTACTGGATTTGAACCTAAATTATTTGTTACCTGATCGACTACTCCAAAAAAATCAGCACCGACACGATCCATTTTATTAACAAATACTAATTTAGGTACATCATAACGTTCTGACTGCAACCAAACTTTTTCTGATTGAGGCTGAACACCACCAACCGCGCAGAAATTAGCTACAACACCGTCAAGTACACGCAAAGAACGTTCTACTTCAACAGTAAAGTCAACGTGTCCCGGAGTATCAATCAAATTAAAACAATGACCTTTCCAATCGACCTGTGTACAAGCAGAAGTGATAGTAATACCACGTTCTTGTTCTTGTTCCATCCAATCCATAGTGGCATCGCCATCGTGAACTTCACCAATTTTATGAGATTTACCTGAATAAAAAAGAATTCTCTCAGAAATAGTTGTTTTACCAGCATCGATATGGGCGATAATACCCATGTTGCGCAGTTTGCTAAGATCTGCCATATTTTGTAACTCCATTAACGGGATGATTTTGCATGAAAAATGGCGAATTATATAAGGTGTAAAGTTTTTTGCAAAGTTTTTATTTAATTTCAAAATTATCTGCTTACAATACAAATTTTAGCGTCATTTATATCGAGACTCTTTATGCACAAAACCCCATTAAATCAAATCCACAAAAATCTAAATGCTAAAATGGTAGATTTTGGCGGATGGGAGATGCCCGTACAGTACGAAGGCATAATCGCAGAACACCACGCTACACGCCAAAATGTTGGTATATTTGATATTTGTCATATGGGGGAATTTATAATAAAAGGTGCCGGAGCAAGAGATTTTTTAAGCAAAATGTTGACCACAAGCATTAAAAGTCTAAAACCTGGCAAATGCCGTTATGGATTTTTGCTAAACGACAATGGCAAAATTCAAGACGATCTAATAACATACTGCCTAAATGAAAATGAATTTATGTTGGTTGTAAACGCAGCTCCTACACAAACTGATTTGCAGTGGCTAATACAACACCAACCAAAAGATGTTAAAATCATTGATGTGTCCAATGAAACTGCAAAAATTGATATTCAAGGGCCAAAAAGCCGAGAAATTATAGAGCAAGTATTTAAAATAAGCCTTAAAGAGCTAGGTTATTTTTCTTGGGAAGGCATTGCTGTTGAAATAGAAAATCAAGATATCGAAATAATTATAAGTCGCACCGGATATACTGGAGAATTAGGTTTTGAATTATACTTTAATGCCGAAGCCTCAGAGATTATTTGGAACCTATTTACAACAAAAGGCGCGGTACCAGTAGGCCTTGGTGCTAGAGACACTTTGAGATTAGAAGCATCTTTACCTCTTTCTGGTCAAGACATGGGGATTGACAGAAGTCCTGCCGAAGGCAATTTTATGAAATTTATCCGCAAAACAAGTGATTTTATTGGCAAAAATAATATAACCCCCACAAGCCAATTAAAAGAGATTTTAATCGGTTTCAAAATAGACGGGCGACGATCTGCCCGCCATAATATGAAAATATTAAAAGATGGTATTGAAATTGGCATTGTTACTAGCGGTTCATACTCACCAACCTTGGAATGCTCCATAGGACTTGGTTATATAGACCCAAAATACAGTGCTATCGATACAATAATAGAAATTGATACAGGTCGTAAACCATTACAGGCAACAATAAGCCAAATGCCTTTTTATTCTAACGTTAAATAAACCAACTCTTTTCAAAGGACTATTATGATTCCAGAAAACCTAAAATATACCAAAGATCACGAATGGGTACTGCTTGATGGCGATACCATTACTATGGGGATTACCAATCACGCACAAAGCGAACTCGGTGATATTACATTTGTAGAATTACCTGATTTAGACACAGAAGTCAGCAAAGGCGATGAACTTTGTACTATAGAATCTGTCAAAGCTGCCGCAGATGTTTTTGCACCAATTAATGGCACAGTGTGTACAATTAACGAAAGCCTTGAAGACGAACCCGAAAAACTAAACCAATCTCCTTACACCGAAGGTTGGATTTGTAAATTAAACAACATTGACACAAAAGAGGTATCTAACCTAATGGATGCCACTGCCTATCAAAATTTTATAGACGCATAAAATGCCTTATATTCCACTAACACCTAAAGAACAACAAGAGATGATGGATGTCGTTGGCATATCCTCCCTTGATGAATTATATATCGATATCCCCGCTGAATGCCGTATTGATGGTTTAAATTTACCAAATGGCAAATCAGAAATGGAAGTGCAAAACAAGCTTAAAAAACTTGCTGCACAAAACCGTACCGATCTGACTTGTTTTTTAGGTGGCGGGTTTTACGATCACTACATTCCATCGGCTATAGATCCGCTAATTAGCCGAGGAGAATTTTTAACAGCCTATACACCATACCAACCAGAAGTAAGTCAAGGCACGTTACAAGCCATTTATGAGTTTCAATCTATGATATGTCGATTGACCGGCATGGAAGTAGCCAATGCA
>JAMOSO010000059.1 GCA_027063065.1 Planctomycetota bacterium
AAAAGTAACAAGATTAATGATTTCTTAATTTTCACCATAAACTCCAATATTAAAGTTTAGCTTCTTCTTCTTCAAAAAGAATCACACGTCCATGAACTAAGATAATAAGATTTTCATTTTCATCAACATCTGTTCTTGTGGAAAATAAACGCCCCAAAAATGGAATATTAGATAAGAAAGGTACTCCAGAACTTCCCTTCATACGACGGGCAGTCATTTTTCCTCCAACTGATAAAGTACCTCCATCAGGTATAGTAACTGTCGAACGTACTTTTCTAATTGAAAGCTCTGGTAGTTCAATAGGATAACTAACCGAATGTGAAACCACGTTACCATCGCTATCAACTTCCTCAGGAGTAGTTATAAGAATAGTTCTAATTTGCTTTTCTTCTGCTACACCAGGACGCAATACCATGGTAATATATTTTTTATCAGCTGAAATAATTGGCCGTATATCAAAAACCACACCTACTTGATAATTTTTAACCTCAGGATCCCAAGAATTTTCTTCTACTGTATAATCAGCAATATATGATTTTTGATCGGCTACCATTATATGACCACGTTGCGTATTAGCCAAAGTGATTCTAGGAGAAGATAAAACCGTTCCTTTGCCATTTTTTTGTAATGCCTGTAACATAAAATTTAATTGTGGCATATTTAAAAACTGATAAGCAAAACCAAATCCTCCTGTTTTACTTAACTGTGAACCTTGCACAAAAGATTCGTTTGCATTCCACATAATCATAGTTTCATTACTATCAGCATCTATATAACCTGGACTTTGAGCGTCTTGCCCCCAATTTACACCTATTTCTTCCAAGAAATCTTCGCCTATGGTAATAAAACGACTTTCGATATTCACCTGCATAGATTTTGCACGACGGAAAAATGCTAACAACTCTTCTATTTGCTTATGAACTGAAGGTTTTTGGCTTACTAATAATTTGCCATTATGTTCTTCAATGGTATTGTTTTCGCCCCAAGTATCACGAGAAACATTATTTTGAATTAACTCGGCAATATCACCTATTGAAACAGATTCCGCTTCTCCCTCACCAAACTCAACCGTTCCTCCATCATCATCTCCTGTACTTAATGAAACATCAGGACCTGGAAAATCTTGCAAAGCTAAGGTTAAATCACGAATATCATATAATTTTAAAATAGCATCACCTTCTACGTCTGTAGAAATAAACAATGCCTGATCACGCATTGTACGTTTTAAATTAGCTAATTTTAAAACCCAATCTAATGCCGTATTGGCGGGCATATCACTTACTTGTAAGGTAATTGGGATTTCTCGCATCTCACCACTATCTTCATCAATCAAAGCATTTTGATCTAAAATAATATTAACTCCAGTAGCTACTCTTAAAAAATCAATTACTGCCGCAATTGGAGTTTGTTCAAAATTAAAAGTAACAGGCGATTGCATTTTTTGATCGATTTGAATAGCCCATGCTTCTTTATCAGTTTCGTCGATATCCTCTGAACTACGCTGACTAATTACATCCCAATCATCTGGATATACCAAAACCTTATCCCAAGGAATGGCCGATTCACGTACCTTTTCTATACTCAAACGATGCTTTTGATCATGTAAAACTTCATTCTTTTTAGCTAGTGCTCGATAACCCTCATCAACTGAGATTTTAAGTAGCTTCTCAGCACGTTGATTACCAGGATCTATACCCAATACCTTCATAGAAAGGTTTTGTGCTTTTTCAAAATCACCAATTGCAATAAATTCGTCTATCCTAGACAACAACTGTTCGACTCGTAAATTATGCGACTTTTGTTCTAACAAGTACTTTTGCTGAGCCAATTCTTTTGCCTGCTCAATTTGTAATAATTCCTGTTGTTCTGTATTTTTTACTAAATTAGTATCGATTTCACGGGATAATGCTTCAGCGCGTTGACGCAAATCTATCATGCTTGCACCATAATCTGCTGGCAACCATTTTAAACGTTCTTTAACTCTGTCCACATTCTTTTTACTTTGTACCAAATTACCTTGACGGCGCAATACTATAGCCTTTTCAAGATCGCGTTCCAATTCCATCTTAATTTCTTGAATTCTAACACGTTTTTCTTGAACCACCCATTCTTGAGTTGTTTTAACCCTGTCCATACCTTCTGCACCCAAAAGAGCATCTGTACGAGCTAAATAATCACGCGCTTCATCATTTGAACCATCCAACCTTACAGCTTTTCTAAATTGCTTACGGGCATCTTCATATTTAAAACTCTGATATAATTTTTTACCCGCTTCAGTAAAATGTTTTGATGCTATAATGCTAGACTGTTCATTAACACTTCTCATTCCAGCTAATGCTTCTAAACGCTCCAATACAGCAGTATTTTTTAAATTGTCTTTACCGTTATCAACTTTTACACCTTCTGAAACAGTCTCTTTTTGTACGCGCAGCTGCTGTACATTGTTAGACCTAGTTGCTGTATGAACACCTGCTCTTTTTGTCTCAAGACTTTGATTGTTTTTGCTACGAGATAAAATAGATATTCTAGATTTACTCGATACTTCCGCATGATGACGACGTCCAAGAGTAGGTACCTCATCAGGTGCAACATCTGCCTCAGGCACAGAAACAATATCAGCCTGATTTTTAGTTTCAGTCTCAGCCATCTTAACAGACTGGGCAGATTGGACTTCAACATTACTACTTGGCACTTTACTTTCTGCACTATGCCAAAAGAAAAGCCCACTTTCCGCCGATGCTTCTGCAACATCAGACTTCTGAGCCTGTTCATTTTTTTGATTTCCCATACAACCAATAACTAAACTAGCTGTAACTAGAAAAAGACTCCATTTTTTCATTTGCATATCTCCAAACAAGCATCAAAAGCCACAAAGGAATTAACACTATAGTGATTGACTAAAGAAGGGCAAGATTCAAGCATAATTATTTAAGCCTCTACTTTAGTTCATTTAAAATATTTTTAAATTCTATCTTCTTAATTTTATACTTTTTAATTTTCTTTTTCGTTTCGTTATCTAAAACCAAAATATAGTCCAACTTCTTTTGTACTTTTATTTTTTTTACAATCTGTTTTTCTTTACCAGTAGTAGGGTCAATTATAGTTTTTATTTGCTCTTCATCTACAAATTTTTTCTCATTAACAATATCCAACAATGTGTATCCAGATGCAAAATCTACATTCTTGCGTATATTACCTACTTTAACTTTACGAACTGACCTGCCTCCTCGACCCACACCAATTTCTTCACCTTTTTTTGTAAAAAAACTTTTATGTACAACGTACGCCTTTTTTTCATTACTAAAAGTATCTTCAACTGTTTCGAACTTTACAATTTCTACACTCACTCCCATAGTAGAACCACCAACATAAAAAATCTTTACAGATCGTGGAACATTAATAGAAACAGATGGAAATTCATCAACCAAAACATCTTTGCCGTCTAAACCGCCTAACTTAACAATAGTAACTACCTTATACTGATAACGAGTGCTTGGATGAACGGTCGAATCCTCATAACGATATTCATGATGAATTTCTATCTCATCCTCTTTTTTTAACTCTTTACTACCCTTTGCTGTCTTATTTTTTTGTATTTTTTTAAATTTTGAAGCAAACTTATTTTGAGATACGCTAGGATTTTTACCCAAACTATCTTTACTAAAACTATCTTCAAATTGCTCCCACGCCTTAACTGGTTCAGAATTTAGAGCTTCGCCCCACTGACCACCAACTTTGCGTCTATACACACGATAACCAATTACGGCCTGTTTATTTTCTGGATTATCAAACCAATGCAACTGTACCAAGCCCATCTGTACCTTTGCTGTTAATTTGATAGCACCAAATACATAACGCCTGACTACCTCCTCCTGAACAGAAAGTTTTTTCTTCTTTCCAGCTGTTGCAGGGGGTTGCTCCGGCCTAACAGCCACAGCCCAAAAATAAGCACCCTGCGCACTATGTACATCATTTTGATATTCTAAAAACTGTTTTTTATAAGGAGCCAACACGTTTGCATCAACTCTGTTAGACTTAATCTTTTTTATAACTGTTTTAATATATTTTTGATTTGTCGCTGCCAATTGATCAATCTCGCTATTAGTAAACATAGCTTTTAAAGCTAAGCCTAAGATCATTAAACTAATAACTAAAATGATTTTTTCGAAATGAGATAACATAAAATGTTTAAATTTATCCATTTTAATTATCCTCCTGCATAGCAGAGACATGTTTTCTTTCTTGTGCATTTAAATAATCTAAGCCATATAGGTTAATTGTAACTTCTACTGCCGGCTCTTTATAACGATTCATTAATTCACTTTTTGATTCTGATTTTTTTTCGCCCAATGTAGATACAATTTGCAAATCGCGGATTTTAACTATCATTGGCTCAATAGCCAATAATGCCTCTAATGTTTTTGCTACTAAAGAATACTGCATCTCTGCCTTGATAGTAACCTTAAAAAGTCTAAATCTTTTTTCAATATCATAACGCAAACCATTGTCTACAGACAATTTAAGCAATTTTTCTATGCAATATTCTCTCTTATAAAGCCCTTCAGCATATTCACGGTTAATTTTAGAACCATCCTCAGCTGATAACCTTTCTAAAACAGGTTTTTTATCTTTTTTTAAGACCTCTAAAGGCACAATTTCCACACCATAGATTTTAACCCCTAATAAAGCCTTAACTATCAACTCCTGTATCCAAAACTTCTTTTGGGTTAAAGGTATGTTTTCTTCTTGTATTTTACCATCTCGATAAAGATTAGCGTCAAATTCAAATGCACCTGGAGTTAAAGTGTTTTCTTCCTTATCTATACTTAGGCCAGTTTCAAAACCGGGATTTTTTTTTAATAATTCCACCAAAGCCCTTATTTCATTACCATACGATTCTTTAAAAGAGACAGGGTCGGGCAAATCATCCCTTAATGTGCCCACAGAAAATCCAAAATATTTATCTAGAGGTGCATTACGCTTTTGTAACAACTCATTTAAATCGTCTTTAATTTCAGTTAAGTGTTCAATTGTATGTTTAGCCTGATTAATCATATTTTGATTGGGTAAATTTTTAGCTTTTTTTACTTTACCGGCTATCTGTTTTGACGACTTTGATATTTGCTTAATAGCCTTGGCATATTCATCATTATAACTTTTTATAATAGTAAAACGAACTATAACAATGACTAAAAGTATTGCCCCTGCACCAACCCAAAACCAATAACGCTTTAATATATCCATTATTCAGAGCACTCCCAACTAACCTCAAAACGTTTATATTTCTCTGTGGTTTCGGTGGTTACACTAAACCAAGGACTCTCACGTGATCCATCCTTATCACAAACCCTAAACCACACATTTCGCGTGGAAGAAAATGTTACTGTTTCTGGGGAAATATCAACTAATTCAACCTTTGAAAATTTAGGGCGCCCGTCTTGCTTTAACGCACTTACTATTCTCTGCTGCAACGCTTTAGTTGTAACCTGCTGAATATTAAATTTTTTCGGCGGAGGCCTATCTATTTTAGCCACGGTAAACGCATCGCCATCATTAATTTTAGGATCTGCAAAAGTTTGTTTTTCCTGCGCAATCTCACGACTGACTAAAATTCTACCGATAAAATTAAATTTTAGACTATGTGATCTCAAATCCATAATTTCTGTTTCTTTTTTAACTTTAACTTTTTTAGCTTTTTTAAAACCACCAAAAGAAAAACCTATTTCTTTTTCTTTCTCTTGCGCTGGATCGTCTACTTTATCTTCATCTTCTACAATTTGTTCACTTTTTAAAGATATAAACTTAGTATTTGATTTTTTTAATAAATTCAACAAACTATTTTGAACATCCAATACCATATTACGACCTATATACATAGAGGTTAAATATTGGATTTCCTGCTGCAATGGCTCTATTTTTGTATATTCCGCTTTATAATTTTTTTCAACTTTTGACACCTTCTTTAAAGCTTTATCTATCTTCACCTTTAATTTTTTAACTTGCTTTAAATCTCTATCTACAACAACCCAACTTACCACTAATGACAATATAAAAGCAACTAGAGATAGTGCTATTATTGGACGTTTAGCTTTAAGTGCCTTGGCTTGAGCTAACGCCGGAGGCATTAAATTAATACTAGCAGTAACTTTACCTACACCTTGTAACGCCAAGCCTAAAGCAGCTGACATCTCTGCTGTTTTCTTTTGAAAATCTGATTCAGCAACAGAAGGGGCAAAATCAAAAACACTTGTCTGATTAATAGACTCTGCTTTAAAACCAAGATTATTTTGTAAATAATCATCAAAACCAGCCAGATTTGCCGTTCCACCAACTAAAAATAATTTTTCTAAATCTAAATCACGCCAAATTGTTTTATAATATCCTAGAGAACGCTGTAATTCCCCCACAAAATCACGCCACTTTGGAGAAAGCACTCTTTGTAATTTTTCGGCCTGCTTTGATTCAGCCATACTATGTTTTAACTCTTGTGCTTCTTCAAATGATATTTTAAATTTTTCTGATAATAAATTACTAAAATTATTTCCTGATACAGTTAATTTTCTAACGTAATACTTGCCTTTATTTACAATGATAAACTCACAGTTATTTGCACCGATATCTACCATCACAACAGGTTTTTCATCCATAGGTTTTTCATAAGCTATAAAATTATAACTAGCCAATGAATTAAGCTGTAAGGCATCTATATTTAGATTAAACTCACTGATAACCGCCAAAAAATCGTCAATAACATCTCTTTTAATAGCAAATAAAGAAATTTCCACCTGCTCACCAGGCTGAAAATCAGACGTTACTTGATAATCCCAAACAACATCTTCTAAATCAAATGGAATTTGCTGACGAGCTTCAAAACCTACTAATTCTGCTACTTTATTTTTAGGGATAGGTGGCAATTCAAATACTTTATGCAAAGCGTTATGCCCCATTAAAGACACAACAACAGGTATAGAACCTACTTTTTTAGTATTTACTAACTCCTCTATAGCACCACGCACCTGTGAAATACGTTCTATTTTATCTTCGGTCTGCTTTTCAAACGGTATATAAGCCGTATCTAAAACAGTTACACCTGTTTTAGACTTTTGCACACATACCGCTTTAACAGCAACGGAACCAATATCTATTCCCCAGCACTTTTGTGCCATAGACCTCCTTACGACCAAATAAAAATAACTATCTCAACAAGTATAAACAGCTAAAGACTAAACTTTCAAGAAGATTTCAAAAAATTTAACTTATCTCCACAACCGTTCTAATTGTTCAATTGCTGTTTCAGTGGCAAAAACAACTATACGCTCCTTTGCACCTAAGACTGTTTCACCAGTCGGTATCAACATCCCATCCGCTTTGCATACAGCTCCTATAATAGCGCCTTTAGGCAATTTTAAAGTTTTTAAAGCCTTACCAACTAACGGAGAATGCTCTGGCAACACTACTTCTAACGCTTCTGCCATTTGCTCTCGCATTTTATATACAGATAAAATACGCCCTTGTCGAATCGTCTCCATGATAGTGCCAATAGTCAACAATCTAGGATTAATCAACACATCGGGGCCTACAACATTTAAAATAGGCACCAAATCTGGATTAGAAGTTACCATCATAATACGCCCATTAACATATTGGCGCGCCAATAGTGTAGTTATTAGATTTTTTTCATAATCTTTTGATACAGCTATAAATAATTCACTAGCATCAACCCTACACTCTTTCAAAAAATTAACCTGAGTAGAATTGCCACACATTACTTGCGTGTGTGTCAACACTTCTGATGCTTGCTCACAACGCTTTATATCACTATCGATTAAAACAACTTGAGATATTTCTTTTTCTAATTCAAGCGCCAACTGAATACCAACCCCTGTTGCGCCTGAAATAATAACCCGATTTACATCACCTACAAATCTATTAATAAGTGGTAAAAATAAAGGCAAAGCATCCTTAGGCAACAAAACAAAAATATTATCATTTGGTTTAATTACATCGTCACCATTGGGAATGATTACCTCGTCATCACGAATGATTGCCACAACAAGAAAATGATCCATATCACATACTTTACGTATATGCCCCAATGACTTACCAACAATAGGGGCGTCTTTTGGCACTATAAAACCACGCAATAATATCTCGCCATCATTAAAATCAAAAGCTTCATTTGCACCTGGTGTTTCAACCAACCTAACTATACTTTGCACTGTGAGATTATCAGGATTAATAATACGATCTATTTCCTTTAATCCATCTGGCAAATCCAAGGAATTACTATTGTACTCGGGATGCCTCACACGTGCAATTGTAACAGGATTCCCCATTTTCTTTGCCCACTGAGCAGCCAACAAATTAACTTCATCCTTAGAAGAGACTCCAACCACAACATCGGCCTCATCAAAACCTGCTCTTAATAAATCTTTAGGACTCATTCCGTTGCCCACGGTTAAAAAACCATCAACATCACTTTTTAAATTACGGATAATTTCAGAGTCACTATCTATAAGAGTTATATCGTGTCCTTCATAGCTTAATTGCTTAGCTATTGTACTACCAACTTGACCACCACCGATAATTGAAATTTTCATAAACTGATTATAACAAGACATCACTACTTATCCAAGTATCAGTTGATAAGTTTTGCATTTAACTTATGGGCTTGTTACAATACCAAAACTACGGATATTTAGGCAGAGCCTGACTCCGGTTATATATAGATATAAAATACTAAATTATTTAATTACCATAGTGTAACAGCTATTTTGTTTAAATTTCAAAACACCATCGTAACTATAAATGGTGTCGTAATTGCGTCTATACATACCAAAAGTCTTTAGCAACGCTTAAACCGTTTGTTTATATAGGTTTATACAGGAGCTAACCATGAGCGGTAACACTATTATGTTTGTTATGTTGGCATTAGGTGCTGGCATAGTTATTGGTATTTTTATCAAGCTAATCTTAGACAAAGGTAAAAAGAAAAATGCAAAAATTGAGGCAGACGATATTATTCAAAATGCCCAAGAAGAGAAAAAACGTATAATTAAAGATGCGGAAATTAGTGCAAAAGAAATTCAGCTTAAACGCAAAGAAAAATTAGATCAAGAAAACGAGCTGTCTCGTCGTGACTTAAAAGAAACAGAAAAACGCCTGAGCAAGCGCGAAGATATGATTAACAAAAAACTTGATGTATTAGACAAGCGCGATGAAAATTTATTACGTCAAGAAGCTACAATAAGTGAAACAGAAAAAAATATAAAATTGCGTGAAAGAGAGCTAAACGAAACAATCGATAATCAAAAAAAGAAATTACTAGAAATAGCCAACATCTCCGAAGAAACCGCCCGTGAAAATTTAATGGCTTTAGTCGAAGAAAGTATGCAAGAAGAAATATCCCAATTCATTAAGACAAAACATGAATACGCCAAAGAAACAGCCGAACAAGAAGCAACCGAAATCTTAACAATGACCTTGCAACGCCTAAACTTAGAAGGACCTATGGAACGCGTAGTAACTACCGTTCAAATACCCAGCGATGAAATGAAAGGACGTATTATTGGCAGAGAAGGTCGCAATATTAGAATATTTGAAAAAATAACCGGGGTAGATGTTATTATCGACGACACTCCTGGCGTAATTGTATTATCCTGTTTTGATTGTGTACGCCGTGAAGTAGCTAGACATTCGATGGAAATGCTAATATCCGATGGACGCATACATCCTGCACGCATAGAAGAATTAGTCGAAAAAGCACGACAAGAAGTTCAAAAAGGCATCAAAGAAGCCGGTAAGAAAGCATTATATGATTTAAATATACATAATGTTCACCCTCGCATCGTAGAATGTTTAGGGCGTTTAAAATACCGAAGTTCATACGGTCAAAATGTTCTTAACCATAGTATTGAAGTTGCTCAAACAGCAGGATTAATAGCCGGTCAATTAAAATTAGACGTCGCACTAGCACAACGCGCGGGACTCTTTCATGATATTGGCAAAGCTGTCGACCAAGAATTAGAAGGCACTCACCCAGCTATTGGCATGGAAATAGCCAGACGTGCCAACGAATGCGAAGAAGTTATAAATGCCATTGGAGCACATCACGAAGATATTCCATATACATCATTATATGGAATACTAGCTCATATAGGAGACGCTGTCTCAGCCAGCCGTCCAGGCGCAAGAAATATGAGCACAGAAAGATATGTTAATCGCCTAGAACAGCTAGAAGAAACTGCCGCCAGTTTTGATGGTGTTGACAAAGCTTTTGCTATACAAGCAGGTCGTGAAATACGCGTGATTGTAAAACCAAATATAACCAGCGACAAAGCAGCTATGAAAATAGCCAGAGATGTAGCTAAAAAAGTAGAAGAGGAATTGACTTACCCTGGAGAAGTAAAGGTGTCAGTAATTCGCGAAACGCGATTTGAAGAATACGCTCGTTAATATTTATAATGTTACAGCTTTTAAAAAAGCCCCGTTAAACGGGGCTTTTTTAAAATATATCAATTTCTATTACAAAATGCCACGCATTAGGCTTTCACCTATAAGAAAAGCATCATAACCAGACTTATATAAACTCTCTATTTCTGCTTGGGTTTTAATACCCGATTCACTCACAGCTACTTCTATCCCCGCACATTTAATAGCATCTATCATATCAAACGATGTCTGTAAAGACGTTTTAAAAGTCCTTAAATTACGATTATTCACACCGATAATTTTAGGATTTGCCAACAATGCCTTATCAAGTTCATCTTGATTATGAACCTCAACTAAAGCGTCTAATCCCAAATCTTCACCTATAGAAATAAACTCTGCCATTTGCTCCACAGTTAAAACAGAAGCTATTAATAAAAAAGCCGAAGCCCCCACTATCTTAGCTTGATATATTTGCAAAGCATCAATGATAAAATCTTTTCTTATGATAGGCACATCAACTTTTTGGCGTACTGCTTGCAAATAATCTAAATGACCTTTAAAAAACTTTTCGTCTGTTAATACAGATATAGCACTAGCACCATTTTTTACATAATTTAAGGCTATTTCTACAGGTTTAAAATCATGACATATAATACCTGCAGAAGGCGAGGCTTTTTTTACCTCCGCAATAATAGAAGTGCCCTGTTTTAGTAAGGCCTCTTTAAAAGAAGAAGAAGATAAACCAGATTGATAAGCTTGCAACTTTAAAGCCGAGCGCGATGCAAGTAAATGGCTAATTTCCTGACGTTTATAATTTATAATCTCTGTTAAAATATCCATAAAAACCTATTTAAGACGCTGTGCTATTAAATACCAAATAGATGAACTACGCACCTGACAAGCCTTGCGAAAATACCCAGATGCAACTTTAAAAAAACCTTTTTCCTTATTTAAACAACCCAAACATACCAATACCTTACTACTTTGCATACCTTTACTTAATGCTAGCTCTAACAATTTGATAGCATTGTCTAGCTTATGATTTAACCAAAATAAAATACCTAAATCAAAGCATTGTTCAGAACTAATAGACTTAGCTTTCAACATACCCATTAAATCTATAATAAGATTTTGTCGTTCCATAGGTGACAACACTAACAAATGCCTTGGCGCAGGGACTTTATCGATATCAGGGGCAAAGTTTTCAAAAAAGAAATTTAAAATTGGCTCTTTCAGACTACCCTTATTGCCATTGCCAATATGCTTTATCCAATCTTTATAATCTCTGACAAAAGCCGTCTTAAAATCAGCTTTAGGATTTAATTCAAAATAAAAATTCTTAATGCTTCGTTCACCTTGCATATCCATCAAAATTTTATAATTAGCCACGCCATTTATTATGCAATCGTCTATACTAGAAGTAGGATGTATTGGTATAAACAGTGTATCTCTATCCCATTCAAAAAAGGCGCTTCCTTCACACGGTGCTAGCAACATATCTGGAGAACCTGGCAAACGAGGGTCTACCTCTACTATTTTTTGCCAAATATCAAATACGTCTTTTTTAGTAATCCTTCTACCAAAATTTAACAATACAGGACTTGTTTTGTATTTTCTGCCTTCAATACCAGCTATGGGCATTAAACTTTTAATAATATACATCTCACCTAGCAAAAAATCTCGTTGTTTTTTTGCCTGTTCTTCTTTACTAATTGTAACTTTAGGCACGTCTTCAACTATACCATCACGCAAACTGATTTTTAATTTTTCTTGCCAAATATTATTAGCTATTCCATCTAAAGCCACCACTAATGGAGCTAGTTTGTGCTTTCTTAATCTTTGAGATAATGCCAGAATAATATTGCGTCTAATTGTTGCTATTTTATTGCGTTGGATTAAATTATTAGCTGTTGGATTATGATAACATTGCAAAGAAGCATTTTCTAACTGCAAATCCAACGCTCCTTGTACAACTGAATTAATAATATTATCATTTAAGCCTGGAATACCTACCAAATACGGCTTAATTTTAGCATACACATCATTACGCAATTTAGTAAGACGTTTTATTTCTGAATTACTTTTTACAAATTCAGATTGAGCTTTATTCTGCGTATTTAACGAACTTCCAACAATATCCTGAACGGTATGAAACGAATTCCACCGTTCTCCTAACCATTCAGATAAATAATAACAACGGGGCATACCCTCAATATCATGTTCGATTGTCAACTCTGTTTCAATGGTAGCTACTATTGATTTTTTCCCCGATAAGCGCGCATCTACTAATCCAAAATCAATAAAATTTATTTCTTTTTGGGTTAAACAATTTTCTCCATCACAAATAATGCGCTGAACAATATCGTCGGCTTTTTGCCAATAATATCGGTTTAAAGCTGTTTCAACCTCCCGCAACTGTTTTTTTGACTGAGCGTCAGGCTCTTGAATAGCTTTATATTTTAAATAATTTATAACTAATTCATCAATATCGCTCACCGAGCGTTCTCCCTCACCTGTTTCAAAGCTTCGTCCTGCAATCTGTGCAAAAGAGCATCTATACCCAAACCCGTCTTAGCGGAAACCAATGCAATATTATCATATTTAGAAACTATCGCCCTAAAACTATCATGATCTTCAACCATATCCATTTTATTAAAAACCATAATAATAGTTTTATTAGTTACACCTATTTCGGACAATACCGTATCTACAGAATCAATTTGTATCTGCAAATTATTAGTGGTAGCATCTACTACATGCAACAACACATCTGCATGTATAGCTTCTTCTAACGTAGCATGAAACGACTGCACTAAAGAATGAGGTAAACGACGGATAAAGCCAACTGTATCACTAATTAAGACTTCTTTACCAACTAATTTTTGCCCTAATTTACGTGTTCTAGTGTCCAGCGTAGCAAATAATTGGTTTTTTACAAAAACATCTGAGCCAGTAATCGTATTTAAAAGAGAAGATTTTCCTGCATTGGTATACCCTACTAAAGAAACTTTAAATTCATCTTGACGCAACTTACTTTGCTCACCTGTTTGCGACAAAATAGATTTAGCCACACCTTCAAGATGTTTAATGCGAGCTCCTATCAAGCGCTTGTCTGTTTCTAATTGCAACTCTCCTGGACCTCGCGAACCAACACCACCACCTTTGTACCTATCCAAATGTGTCCACATACGTTTTAAACGAGTTTTAGTGTATTGCAATTGAGCTAACTCTACCTGAATTTTAGCCTGTTTAGAACGCGCATTTCTGGCAAATATATCTAATATTAATGCTGTCCTATCCAAAATTTTAACACCTAATAATTCTTGAAGATTAAATTCTTGTCGAGGCGATAATTGACAATCCAATAAAACAGCATCAATGTCTTGCTCCATTGTAATATGACTCAAAGCCTCTGCACGCCCAGGCCCTATAAAATATTGACCTTTAGGTTTCTGGATTTTTTGTAAATGTTCACAAACTACATCTAAATTAGCTGCTTCACAAAGTTGCTTAAACTCTTCAAAGTTTTCTTGCATATTTTCATCGCCATAGGTATAAACTCCTACGGCCAATACTCTTTCTTTTGGTTCTTCTATCTCTACTAAAGTCGATGCTTTACGTTTACTTCTCCCCACGACCACGCTCCTTAAAAATCAACTTAATGGGTACTTCTTTATATGGTAATTCTTCACGCAAAGCATTAATTAAATACCGTTTATAATTATCCGCAAATAGTTTTTCATTATTTACTGATAAAACAATAGTCGGTGGAGTCGAATCTGTTTGTGTTGCATAATAAATCTTTGGAACTTTTCCAAATGGCGCACCAGGTGAGCGTTCTTTAATAACTTTCATCACTTTATTATTTAAATAACTTGTCGATATCCTTTGACGAGTTTGTTCTAATAAATCCCTAGCTACACGTACTGTCTGCCAAACACAAAATCCAGTTTCTGCCGAGGCAAAAACTAACGGTACATAACTAAAACCCGGCAATATTTTAGTTAAATATTCTTCGTATATTTCTGGTGTAGTACGCCCTTCTGCCAAGTCCCACTTGTTGACAACTATTACACATGGTTTATAACTTTCTAAAATTGCATCGGCAATACGTTTGTCAACCCTACCCATACCTTCAGTGGCATCTAAAACCAAAATCACCACATCACAGTTATTGATACTATTGTTACTTCTAACTGTAGAATAAAAATCTATCTGGGTATCATATTTGCCTTTTTTACGAAGACCAGCTGTATCAATAGCTATAAATTTTTCTTCTCCACGGGTAAATTCGACATCTACGGCATCTCTAGTTGTACCCGCATGCTCACTAACTATCACTCGCTCTTCATTTGCTAAAGCATTAATTAAACTAGATTTGCCCACATTGCGACGCCCCATAAAAGCTACCTTAACGGCAGGTTCTATCTTTTTAGATTTACCATTTGGGATATCTCTGGCAATTCTATCTCGTAACGATCTAATACCACGACGCTGTTTTAATGTCATAGAATGAGCTTCGCCAAAACCTAGCTTGTTAAAATCCAACAAATTAGTCCTAGCTTTATCGTTATCAACCTTATTAGCCAATAGATAAATTGGTCTGCCATATTTACGCAATTGCTTGGCAATTTCTCTATCAGCCGCCACCAAACCATCTAATGCATCTACCATAAACAAAATCAAATCTGCTTGCTCTAACGCCATCAATATTTGACGCTCTACCTCATCTTTAAGTTCTCTAACATCGACAACACCTATTCCACCTGTGTCTGTCAACTCGTATTCTCCCTCGCCAAAATCAACTACTGTGCTAATTCTGTCTCTGGTTACGCCACTTGTAGGATCTACAATGGCTGTGCGCACCCCCGCAAGGGCATTAAAAAGTGATGATTTACCAACATTGGGACGTCCAGCGATAACTACCTTAAACATTATGTACTCTACCTATCATATTAAATATATTTATATTGCATTATAACTATACTGGAATTAAGATTTTTTGCTATGATTTAAAACTCTTCTCAAAACAAATCTATATCAAAACCTATAAAACAAAACCTCTATTAAGGTATTTTTAAACTTTTATTATCCCTTAAATATTTATGATAACGTTGGGCAAAACGATGGGCTTCATCTCTAACCGATTGCAAAATACGCAACGCTACTGAATCTGCTGGCAACCTGATCGGCTCTTGACGACCAGATGTATATATCAACTCTTCACGTTTAGCCAATGAAATTAAAAAAGACGGCACTGAACCTATTTTATTTAAAGCAAACTGGGCATTGGCTAATTGTCCCAAACCGCCATCTATCAAAAGAATATCTGGAAATTTTCCGCCTTCTCGTTTTATACGCCCGTATTTACGCAATACAATTTCATAAATAGATGCATAATCATTAGCGCCTACAACTGTTTTAATCTTATAATGGCGATAATTAGAACTATAAGGATAACCTTTACGAAAATGCACCACAGAGCCCACTGATTCTCGACCTGAAGTATTAGAAATATCAATACCCTCTATGATATTAGGCAATTTATCCAAACAAAACAATGTTTGCAATTCATACAACCCCGCTTGAACATCAATAGACACATCACCATTATTTGCCTGAGCTCTTTTAATAACCTTTTTACCCTTATTAAGGCTTAATAAAGCTTTTATTTTATCACGATATTGTGCAGCCAATTCAAATTTTAATTCTTGAGCACATACTTCCATATCAGATTTTAACTGCTTAATTAAATTACTTTTTTTGCCCTGCAAAAACAAAGTTAATTGTTTAATCTGTTTAGCATACTGCAATTTATCCACCTTGCCTGCACACGGTGCCGTACAGCGATTAATTGCATAGTTTAAACAAGGCCGCTCATAACGTTTTTTTGTTAAGTCTTTTTTAGTTGTACGAAATTTAAATATTTCCTGTAATAAATTTATACTTTCGTATAAACAACCTACATCGACAAAAGGCCCAAAATATATTGCCTCGTCAGGTAAATAATTTCTAGTAACATATACCCTAGGAAAATCCTCTTTACTAATAGCCAAATAAGGATAAGTACGGCCATCTTTTAAATTTACATTATATTGTGGTTTATAACGCTTAATCAGTTTGTTTTCCAACAAAAAAGCTTCGACCTCCGTAGCTGTTTGTCTTATTTCAATATTGTCTATACTATCGATTAAACATCTTGTTTTTTTATCTGTAATTGTTCTATTAAAATAACTACGCACCCGTTTATCCAAGCTCTTAGATTTACCCACATAAATAATCGTGCCGTGATTATTTAACATTAGATAAACCCCTGGCGAGTTTGGTAAATTATCTAAACACCTTTGGATTTTCTCGTTTGTATTCATAATTAATTTAGTATACTAATTTTATGATTGCTATCATATCAGATGTTCACGGAAATTACGAAGCTCTTAAAGCTGTTTTGTCTGATATAGACTCAATAGGAGTTACAGACATTATTAGCCTTGGAGATATCATAGGGTACGGGCCTTTTCCAATAGAATGTTATCGCTTAGTCAAAGAGAAAGCCTCTATCAGGATTCTTGGCAACCACGAATATGCTATTTTAACCAACCCAAGACGATTTAATCCAATAGCAGCAGAAGCTATATATTGGACTCAACAAATAATAAAAAACACAGAAATACCTGCTGATATACGCAAATTAAAATCAGCTTATTTAGATTCACCTTATTTATTTGTACACGGCTCAGTTGAAAATCCTGTATTTGATTATGTAACAGAAATTGACAACAATGCTAAATATCAAGAAATATTAGATGTCTTAACAAAACAATTTAAAAAATTTGACACCTGCTTTGTCGGGCATAATCACAAACCATTTTTATGCACTATGGACGGCACTTTATATCCGCACGAAAAGATATCAACATTTTCAATAGCCAATCAAAAATTATATGTCAGCATCGGTTCTGTTGGACAACCAAGAGATAACGATCCACGCGCTTGTTATGTGATTTTAGATGGCGATACTATCCATTACAGACGTGTTACATACAACGCAAGAAAAACTGCCAATGCTATAATTAGACGTGGATTACCTAAAATATTAGGACAACGATTATTAAAAGGCATATAAACTAACTAACTTGGACAAACACCTAAACATAAGTATAATAGACAATCTTTAATTATAAACATAGAAAGCTGCAAACATGAATGACTTATTAAAAATAGGCAATAAAACCTTTAATTCGCGCTTGATGTTGGGAACAGGCAAATTTGCCAACGCCTCACAAATGGTCGAAGCAATCAAAGCTTCTGGCACCCAAATCGTAACTGTAGCATTGCGACGTGTCGATGCCTCTGGTAATGCCAGCAACATTATTGACCCTTTACTAGATTTAGACATACAGCTACTACCAAACACTTCTGGAGCAGAAGACGCACAAGAAGTTATCCGTATGGCACATTTAGCGACTGCTATGGGCTTGCCAAAATGGGTTAAAATAGAAGTTACCCCCGATCCTCGCACATTATTACCAGATGGTATCGAAACTTTAAAAGCTGCTCAGGTATTAATAAACGAAGGCTACACCGTGTTGCCCTACATTAATGCAGATCCAATATTAGCAAAAAAATTAGAAGAAATAGGCTGTGCTACAATAATGCCGTTAGCAGCGCCAATTGGCACAAACAAAGGCTTAACAACCAAAGATCAAATACAAATAATTATCGAACAAGCCTCCATACCAGTAGTGGTAGATGCTGGTATCGGAGCCCCTAGCCATGCCTCCGAAGCATTTGAAATAGGTGCCGATGCAATATTATTAAACACTGCCATAGCTGTGGCAAATAAACCTATAGAAATGGCAAACGCGTTTAAATTAGCGGCTCAAGCTGGTCGGCAAGCATTTAAAGCCGGCTGTGCCAACATCAACAAATACGCATCAGCATCTAGCCCTATCACAGGTCTTCTAGATAAATTGCAAGGATAGTCGTGTGAATACAAAACAAATTGACGAAGTTTTAAAAAATATAGATAGACAAAGCATTTTAAATAAAGCAAAAAATGCCACGTGCGAACAAGTTGCAACTATTTTAAATAAAAGCCAAATCGAAGTGGAAGACATTCCCATTTTACTCTCTGACGCATCTGATTCCTTTTTAGATGTAATGGCTAATCGCAGTCAAAATATCAGCCTACAACGTTTTGGACGCACCATTCAATTATATGTACCGCTTTACCTAAGCAATTTTTGTTCTAATATCTGTAGCTATTGCGGTTACGCGGCTAACCATAAAATCAATCGGCGAAAAATTAGTGTGGCAGAAGCCGTTAAAGAATGTCAAATATTATCCAAACAAGGTTTTCGCAATTTGCTATTAGTATCTGGAGAAGACCGCAAACATATCACACCAGAATTTTTAGCCGAAGTTGCCCACGCCTTAAAAGATAACTTTCCCGCTTTATCTATGGAAACACAACCATTTGAATCAGTTGCCGAATATCAAACTTGTGTCCAAGCTGGCATAGACGGCTTAACCATATACCAAGAAACCTATGATCGTAAAATATATGATCAAATACATATTAAAGGACGTAAAAAAGATTTTACAAACCGCCTGCATTGTATTGATCACGGTGGCAAAGCAGGTATGCGTCGCCTAGGTATTGGCATATTATTAGGAATTGCAGATATGATTCCAGATGCTTACGCCTTGGCAATACATGGCAAATATCTACAACAAAAACACTGGAAATCCGTGCTATCATTTAGCTTTCCACGTATGCAACCAATGGGTACTGATTTTGAAATTAAATATCCTGTTAGCGATAAACAATTAGCTAAGTTAATATGTGTATTTAGATTAATCTTTAACGATTCGCCAATTGTGTTATCAACCAGAGAATCATCAGATTTAAGAAATACCCTACTACCATGTGGCGTTACACAGATGTCAGCTGGAAGTAGCACAGAACCAGGTGGATATTCGGAAGATAGTAAGGCTGAAAAATCTGGCGCTCAGTTTGACATTGGCGACCAACGCAGTCCATCAGAAATGGCAAAAGTAATTACAGATGCAGGCTACGAGCCTGTATGGAAGGATTGGCAATGATAAACATAAAAATAAATGGTCTAAAACATTCTGTAGCAGAAGATTCTCTTTACAATATTTTAAATAAATTAAATTATATTCAAAAATGGTCTGCCATTGAACTAAACGGCGAAATATTACAACAAACTCAGCTAAAACAAACTAATGTGCAACAAGGCGATAGTATTGAAGTAATAACACCTGTAGGAGGTGGATGATTAAACAATCAATTCAGAAATTAAATCATCAAAATCTAATGGCAATTTCAAGGTAGAACTATCGCCACCAAATTCATTTGGATAAATGGCTATGAGTTTTTCACAACCATTTTTAAATTTCATACTTACTTCTTCAAAAACACCCTCTTCTAACTTAGTTAAATTAGCTATCACAGCAACCGCCTCTTTACCTTGCTCAATAGCGTCATCAACCTCTGTTATACACTTCATTTGATAACCATATCTCTGTAATGCGATTTCAAGCAATCGCTCGTAACCAGAAGGATTATCAGCGCCATTAATGTCCGCCCAAATAACAAAACCTTTTTCCTCCTCAGGCAATTCTAAATCCACACACTTCTCTTCTACTTTTAATAAAGATATAAAATCTTCTATTTCTTTCATCATATTTACTAAAAAATCTGATATTTTTAATGGCTTATTATCTAATTCTGACCATAAAGGTAAAGTGGCTATTTCTATTTTAGAATCCCCACCAGAGCCTAATTGCAAAGCCTTAGTTAATTGATCTGCCATATTAACTACAAAAGCTATTGGCATAGGATCAACCCCAGGCTTAAACCTATCATTTTTATGATGATCTAAAATAGCATCGCCTATATCTCTTGGGAACCCCCATCTATCAACTACCATCCCACCGACATAGGCATGATTAACTTCAAAGACTGAGGTTTCGGCATCTTTCATTAACCTACTGCCAGATTTTTGTCGTTGCACTACCCGAGCATATTCCTCATTTAAAAAATCATCCAAAACCATTTTGCCAATATCGTGCAAAAGACCCGCTAAAAATGCGTCTTCAGGGTTTTCTAAGCCCAGATGTTTTGCTAAGAGTTGAGCGCAAATGCCCGTAGATAAGGAATGTACCCAAAAATTAGACTTATTAAAGCCTTTATCTGATTCGCCCTTACTAAATAATTTCATCACTGAAAAAGTTACTGCAATATTGCGAGTTTCTTTCATACCTATACGCACAACAGCTTCTTTGATATCTTGAATTGACCTACTTCCGCCAAAAGCTGCAGAATTAGCCCTAGTTAAAACTAAAGCTGCCACCGCAGGATCAGACTGAATAGGTTTAACTAAATCCTTTGCCGATGTATCTTCTTGTCCGCACATTCTAGAAATTTGCACCACAGAAAATGGCAAAGCTAATAAAGTCCGTACTCTTTGAATTAAAATATCAACTTTTTCTCTAGGCGATTTTACATTGCCAAAATCAACTTCTGTAACAGTATGATTAACACCAACTTTTACATCTGCCGGAGCAGAAACCCCTATTATCTTTTGCACCTTATCTATAATAATATCATAAGTGAACGGCTTAATAATAAAATCATTAGCTCCTGCCCGCAAAGTATCTAAAACAACACTACGCTCCGATTTAGAAGTTAGCATAATAACTGGCATTTTTTCGTAATCTGCAGAGTTTCTAATACGTTTTAAAAATGTCATACCATCCATAAGTGGCATCATAATATCAAGCAAAATGACATCTATATTAGATTTACTCTTAATCAACAACTTAAGAGCCTCCTTACCATTTTCAGCTTCTAAGGTATCATAATCAGCCATTTTGAGATATTTAACTAATATTCGCCTTAAAGCACCCGTATCCTCGACCACTAAAACACGTTTAGTACCATCAATCACTACTTCGGGTTCGGGTTCTTCCGTAGGCTTGGCAGTTGATTCTTGGGCGTTTTCTTCGGACTGCTGCGAAGTGTCCTTTTCTTGGTCGTCCGGACTTTCCGCTTGTTCTTCCGTTTGTTCTTCACTCATTGTTACAATGGTAAAGGTTTATGGTAAATTCTTCAAGAATTTAAGCTAACGGGCTTTTTATTTCCTCCGGCAAGCAAAGCGATAGTAACTGCGCTTAATCCCCACGCCAAAGGCAATGAAAGAGGTATGCCCAATTTAAGAAAAAAAGGATGTGTATAATACCACACATCAAATCTCATACATATAATTTCGCCAAAGGCTCCACCAATTGCAGATATTAAAAAATACAATAAAAATTGACGTGAACGACCCCAAATTAAAAAGCCCAAACTAAAAATTAAATATACTGAAGCTATAGCTTTATCTATATTTAAAAAACAAAATATTGAATAAACAACTATCAATAGCCATCCTACAGCTTGCATTAACAATGCTATACGTAAATGATTTTGAAACAGCTTATCAACAATCAAAGAAAGTTGCCAAAAACTAAGCATTAAAATTGGCCATATTAACGGCAGCCAAACAGGTAAGCCCTGCCAAGTAGGATTGGCGTAAACCCACAAATTAACACGGCAACACAACCATTCGCCTATTGAACCAAACAAAAAAGCAAAGATTGCCAAGCGCCTATAAAACGATGTATTGCAAAGTCTTAATATACCTATCAAAAGACCAAGTAAAATAAAAAACAAAATTATATTTAATTTAAAGACTAAACAAATACTTGCCAATGCCAAAAAATCAACCACTAAAGGAATAACAAACTTAAAAAGCATTAGTAAAATCAAACATTATAAACATAAGATTCGTTATAAAATAAAAAAGCAATATGCCTATTTAACATAGGCATATTGCAATATTAAAATAAAGATATTCTCCTCTATTAATATAGAAATGAATAAATTACTTATTTTTTACTAAGTGAACCATCGATAGAATATTTATTTGATGGTCTACTAAAAAGTGTTGTAAAATCAGAACCCGAAGCAGAAATAACATTAAAATTACCGTAAAAATCTTCGAAATCCTTATTATCTCGCACTCCGTTATTATCAAAATCAATATCTACAAAGCGTAACTCGCCCTCAACAAGCTTATTACTAACATTATTAGTACCAGTAAATTTAATAACCCTGCCACTTACCAAGCCTTCTAAACCTGCTTGTAAGACATTACCATCTGCATCAAGAATGTCAATTAATACAGATAAACCATCATTAACAACAGCAATTTTTATTGTGCCATATTTTTTATCTTCACGTTCCTTCTCATCAGTACTCCACTGATAAATAACAGTATTATTTACAGAACCATTAGTAGCTTTAACAGCAGCAACCACATCTCTACCTTTATTAACCTGCACTTCAGCTACTGGCATTGGACCAACCTTATCTACCACTGCTTGATTATACGTAATAGTTGGAGCTCCTATAGAAGTATCAATCTCCAAATCAGATGCAACACTAGCATCTTGTACAGGCATCATAAACTTAGCCTGTTCTGTGCCTTTAATAATATAATCGATACCATTAGCACCACCTAATTTAACACCATCTTTTAAATTAACAAAAGGTACCCAACTATCTGCTTCTTCATTAAAGGCTCCTGGTACATGCAAATTATATCCATCATAATCTAAACGAAATACCTTACCAACATTACTGTCTCCATTTAAATCATCGCCTGCCTCCACCTTATATTTAAAAGATAAAGGTTTTTCAAAAGCGACATATTTATCATATATTCCATCTCCATTACTATCTTCTTTGACAGCTGTAAATCGAGCCCATTCATATGGTCCACTTTCCCAAGAATAAAATACCGGTGCTTCATTTACATCTATAAAATTACCTGCATTGTAAGACCCTACTGGAGTTAAAGGCTTAATACTGATGCATTGATCTCCTGTAGCTTCAACCGACTTTCCTCCTGATGTTAACATCATGTCAGAATAAGTATATTTAATTGAACCATTTATTGATGGATTGTAATTATTCCAATCACCATCTACAGGCCCCCAAAATTCAAAATTACTTGGCACCATATCACCAGACTGAACTGTTTCTTCTTTATAAAAATATATAATTGAAGCGTTTGTCAATGCTTGATGCTTGTATAAATACATTGAAAAATTAAAACTACTCTGTAATGCATCACACCAAACATCACCATACATAACAGCAAAATCAGGGGCAGGTGGAGGATTATTTGTATCAATTTCACCATTAGTAGGATTTCTGACACCTACACTTTTAAATCCTCCTTTATTGGCATTTAAAGAAGGGTCCCAAGTTAATACTAATTCCCCTTTGCCTGACCAATAAGACAATTCTAATCCAGCTAAATTTGCCATAGGCATTTCACTACGCGTATGCTTCCTTAACTTACCTGATTTGCGTATAATCTGATACTTCTTATCTGAACCAACTTGCGTAACAATAGCACCATTACTCAATGAAGAGCCTTCAGGCATCCATACGCCATAATATCCAACATAACCATTTTTACCGTCTTGGGTTAAAATGGGAAAGCCAGAATTTAAACGTACTTCATCCCCATTTGAAGTAAAAACCTTTGCTTTATACACTACATTGAAATTTTTTGTTTTGCTAAATACTTCAATTTTATCATTGCCACTATCATCTTTAGATAATACTTTGACATAATTTAGATTGTGTGCAAAGTACAAAACTTCTTCCTTTGCATTTTCAAACGATGTCTTTACGCCGTTTTGACCCATATCGGTTTCGCGTGCGCTTATATAAGCCTGACCAGAATCCAAGCCACTGTTAGAAATCATATGCAACTTGGTTAAGCTTTTATATTTTACCTCATGACCAGCAAGCACATCTAAGTCTTCAAATTCCTCAACAGTCTGAATATCTACTTTATTAGAACTATCAGAACCTATACTCATTACAAATTTAAATATTGGCGGAGCTTTAATTAAAATATCCAAACCGTTAGCATCATGCACAGGATAGCCTTTTGCATCTAATTTAAATGTCATCTCCTCAAAGCCATTATCGTCCAATTTATTGCCACTAATATATGCAGTCATTGATCCATATGGTTTTGTAGAAGAAACCCCTTCTGTAACCGTAAAATAACCTCTGATTAACATTGAGCTAAACATAGTTTTATCAACCATCCATACCTTAATCGTCATAGGAGAATTATCATCTACTCGAACGATATCTAAAGTAATTTCCTGTAATTTTTCAACATTTGTGGACCCTGATGCAGCAACCCCTTCATTGCTATTAGACATTGGAGTTACCAATGCTTTATAAGGACCTTTATTGATATGTTCCTTATAATTGCTTTCTGACATCATCCTCAAAATATCATTAATTGTTGCAAGGCTGTCTATGCCATCATCAGTCCATATTTGCTTTTTAGTCGTTGTAAAATCTGTACCGTCTTCTGGTAAAGGGTTAATAATTCTTGCTTGTGATTTATCGCAATCAGTCATAGCAATTCGCGATGGTAAATTCAATGCTTTTCCTGTATTTTTATTTCTTAATTCTGGTTTAGTAGCTAATGTTTTATCTAAATGTTGCTTGGCACCAACCTGTGTAGGTACCACCATTTTATAATCCTTTGAAACGTGGTCTTTTACATCTTTCAATAACTTATCTAAATCAGATGTAA
>JAMOSO010000060.1 GCA_027063065.1 Planctomycetota bacterium
TTACTGGTTTATATACAGATTATAAACTAGAACAAGGTTATGGTGCTGATGAAATAATCAATAAATCGCGTTCGTTAAAAGGTGTTTTAGAGCCATTTAGTGAACAAGGCAATTTGGACTTATTAAGACGTGCTGGATTTACAGATATCAGTTGTGTATTTAGATATTTGTGCTTCGCAGGTTTTGTTGCCATTAAATAGAATAAATCTCTGGCCTACGATGTTTGCTTAACGGCAACTTTCCGCGCACTTCGTTCAAGCGTTTATGTAAAATTTGAGTTGTAATTACTTGAGCCTCTTGTCCAGCTTCAACAATTACACTGCCCCATGGGTCGACTAACATTGAATGCCCATAAGCTACATATACTGCATCATCATCACGGGCAGGTGAACAAGCCGCAACATAGCATTGGTTTTCTACAGCACGAGTTCTAAATAATAAATCCCAATGAGCAGGTCCAGATACTTGATTGAATGCTGCTGGGATTAAAACAATATCACAATCTCCCAAAGAGCGCATTGATTCTGGAAACCTAATATCATAACAAATTAACATACCTATTTTACCCAATGGTGTATCAATATTTTTTAAACCTTTACCAGAATTTACAAATCTTGACTCTCTGATACGCAACCCCTGAAAATTAATATCATACAAATGGCATTTATCATGAGTTAAAATAATTTCGCCTTCAGGATTAATTAAATAAGCCCTATTGTAAATTCCACTGTCTTCTGGCACAAAAATAGAACCTGTACATAAATAAATTTTATATTTTTTAGCGATTTTAATAAAAAAATCTAAAGCGTAATCAAATTCCTGTGCTAAATGACGAACGGCAGGTAATTCGTATGGATGATAAGACGATTCAGGCAACATAAATAAATCATTATTTGATTTTACAGATTTCTCTATTAAATTTTCAATATCTTGTAGTGATTTTTTAACATCTCGCTGTGGTTTGTTTTGAATTAAAGTAATATTAAAATCTATCATACCGACCTTTATGTGTTTATTAGCGCAAATTGTATTTAATTTTTAAAGCATTATATGTTTGTGTCGAAACAGCGCGTATTATATTTCCACGCATACGCATCCAATTTCCATAAGATGGTGTCCGTTTGGATTTTTCAATGATACCTACAATAATATATGGATGTTTTTTTCCGTTTTTATCGCACGCAACCAAAATGCCCATATCGCCACAAAGCCGTGCTGTTGAACCAGTCTTATTATAAACTAATGTACCCTTTGGTATCGGAGTACTACTATAAAGCCTATCACGTCCTGGTAATGACATAGCCCATAAAATTTCTTTTGAATATGGTAACTTACGTTTCCACAAAGCTTTTAAAAAACGTCCGTAATCTAATGCAGAAGCACAATTTTTATAAGTCTTACCACCTGCTGGTATGTATTCTACAACTTTAGTTTCTTTAAAAATATCAGGATAATTTTTAGATAATATCTTTTGTACTGCCTTTGGACCACCTACATTACGCATTAGCCAGTTAGTAGCTTTGTTATCGCTATGTTGAATACTAGCTTGTAATTGTGCTTTACTTTTTGCACCGTATTTTATTTTACCATTTTTAACTTTATCAAAAAAAGCTAGTGCAATAAAAGGCTTTATCATAGATGCAGCTTGCATCTGTCGTCTAGCATTAATTGATAAAATAACTTGCTTAGAGACCAAATCATAAGCATACCAAGAAGTACGTTCATCATTACTAACCTTAGATTGTTTGCGTTTAGCCTTTATATAATTATTAATTTTAGGCGTTAAATCTAAGCTCGATGCCAATACTGTTTGAGTGTAAATTATAGAAACTAATAAAAATAAATTTTTAATTTTAGTCATATTGATATTTCTAATAGAGCCTTATAAATTAAAATATTTTATAATATCGCTTATATTAGCAAAAACCATTGCAGAGCTATCTTTCATTCTTGCAAAAGATTGATGATTACTCTCTACCAAGATACATTGAACACCCATTTTATTTGCAACTTCAACATCGTGATTTGTATCACCAATATATAAAATATTCTGAGGTTTAATATTGATTGATTGTATATGCTTTAAGCCAACATCTAATTTACTACAAGCATGATTGTTATCCAAACCATCTATTTTGTTAAAAAATTTATGCAAATTAAAAAATTGAACTGCCTGATTTAAAAAATCCTGACGGTACGCACTTAAAATAGATTGGGTAATATTTAAAGATTTAAAAATATTTAACAAACGCACAACATCTTTACGCAAAAGACAATCAAAACGATACTTATGATAATAATCTATAAATTCTTGAGCCACATCATTATATGATTCTTGACTAAAATCAAATCCTAAATCGATATAAAAATCTTGCACAGGAAATCTAAATTCCTGTGAATATCGTTTTAAATCAATAGGTTCTAAATCCCTTTTTGCCAACAATACATTTAAAGATTGAATACAAAGATGAGCATCATCTACAATAGTACCATTCCAATCCCATATTATATGCTTAAAACTAATCACCTTTTAATTAAATTAATGATTGGTACTTGAATTGGCTATATGAGTAGCGCTTTGTATTAAGGCGTCTAATTCTGATTCAAAAGAATCATGCTCTAATGCTTGGTGCGATTCAAATTCATGTAAAATATGCACCATTGCACGCACAGTATCTTCTAATAAATTGCGTACATTAGCCTTTGGATTGGACTCAATTAATGAGTGCAAAAACTCCAAGTCGTTACTAGCACACAACTGTAAATCTTCTGGTATTCCAGACAATTGAGTCTCAGAGGTAGGCAATATGCCATAAGTATTAAAATAATCCAAAACTAATTGGGCAAATATTAAAGCAGACTTACTTTTTTTAGGGTTTATTTTCATTCTTCTAACTCCATAGTTTTTTCAGCTATGCATAGAGTATCGGTAGAGGTTGGCAAGTGCTTAAGTAAATAAGCTAAGAAATAAGTGCAGATAAAAATTAATTTAAGACAGATTTAACTGTTAATAAAATATCTTCTATTTTAAAAGGTTTTTTTATATGTTTCACAACGTTTGGAGCCGATTCAACACCCTCTAAAATAAGTTCATCACCACCTGTATCACGCAAGTTATGATGAACAGCACCAGATAATGTAATAATTTTGATATGTGCATTTTTACTGGCAATATATGATATTAATTTTAAACCACCCATTCCCGGCATCATAATATCTGTAATAACTAAAGAAATATCTTCTGTAGATAAGATATCAACAGCTTTTATGCCATTTTCAGCTGTTAAAGTTGGAAAGCCAGATTTACTCAACACAGTCTCTAAAAGATTGCGCAAGGCGGCATCGTCTTCAACTACAAGTATTTTTGACATGTTCTAAGTATATAGCCTCAGAAAAAAAAATCACTTTTTTTTAGCATTTTTTTAATTACTGCTTTACATACTGTCTTTTTGTAGTATATATATTGTTAAGCAGTGTTTATTTGATTAAAATTGTAATAAAGGAAAACAAATGGCAAAAGAAAAAGTATCAAATATGAAAGACGCAGCCCTTAAACAGGCAGTAGGTCAAATCGAAAGACAATTTGGAAAAGGCTCTATTATGCGTTTGGGTAGCAATGCGACAATGGATGTAGAATCTATACCAACAGGATGTCTCAGTCTTGATATGGCACTTGGTATAGGCGGCGTACCAAAAGGTCGCATCACAGAAATATACGGACCCGAATCTTCAGGCAAAACTACCTTAACCTTACATCTAGTTGCCAATTGCCAAAAAGCTGGTGGTGTTGCAGCGTTTGTGGATGCAGAACATGCCTTAGACCCAAGCTATGCTCGTAAATTAGGCGTTAATTTAGACGACTTATTAGTATCGCAACCAAGCACGGGCGAGGAAGCATTAGATATTGTTGAGTTATTAGTACGTTCAAATGCAGTAGATATTATTGTAGTTGATTCTGTTGCTGCCTTAGTACCTAAAGCCGAAATTGAAGGTGATATGGGTGATTTTCACGTGGGCACCCAGGCACGCTTAATGAGTCAAGCCTTACGCAAATTAACAGGAGTTATCAACAAAAGCAAAGCCACTGTTATATTCATTAATCAAATCCGTATGAAAATAGGAGTTATGTTTGGCTCTCCAGAAACAACCACTGGAGGTAATGCGTTAAAATTTTATTCTTCAACACGACTTGATATCCGCCGTACTGGTCAAATAAAACAAGGTGATAATGTTGTGGGCAATATGACTAAAGTAAAAGTAGTCAAAAATAAAATGGCAGCGCCATTTAAAATAGCCGAATTTGAAATAATCTTTAATGAAGGCATTTCTAAAATAGGTGATTTGCTAAATTTATCTATTGAACACGGCATTGTAGAAAAATCAGGTGCATGGTTTTCTTATAAGGGCAACCAACTTGGTCAAGGCAGAGAAAATGTTAAAGCCTTTTTAAAAGAAAACCAAAATATTTTAACTGAAATAGAAGGCTTATTACACGAAAAGTTATTTCCAAGTAAAGCAGTTGAAGAAGAATCTAAATCTAAGAAAAAAGAATCTGCTTAATATTTATAAATATTTAAGGCTCCCTTTCTTGTG
>JAMOSO010000061.1 GCA_027063065.1 Planctomycetota bacterium
CCTTGCAGGATAAATCTTATAAGTTTGGTGTAATTGGTGATAGTGGGGTTTTTGTAAAGTATTTGGAAAGCTCCCCCGGATTGATAGATGGTGAAGTTGATGATATTATAATTTCTCAGGTTTGTGATGAGATAACCAATATTATAATTGGTGTATTTTTAGATGAAATTGAAAATGGCGACTCGGCGGATTTTACAATCCCTACGACATTAAACAAAAGTGATTTGGTGGGGATAATTAACAAAGATAAACTATTTAGTTATTGGTTACGTGCAGAGGATTATTTTGTATTATTTTATGTGGAACAGTTATGATTAAGGTGTTAATAATAGATGATTCGGCAATGGTGCGTCAGTCATTAAAAATGGCAATAGAAACCGCCAGCGATATGAAAGTTATAGGCGTTGCCCCAGACCCTTATGTTGCCAAGGATTTAATTTTAAGGGATAAGCCCGATGTACTAACCTTGGATATTGAAATGCCAAGGATGGATGGCTTAACTTTTTTAACTAAGATTATGAAGTATTTCCCCATTCCTACGGTTATTGTTAGTTCATTGTCGGCAGAAGGTAGCGATGTTTCTATCGAGGCGTTGGAAAGGGGTGCCGTTGAAGTTATATCTAAACCTGGGACGGCTTATTCTTTGGGCGAAATAACCCCTATGCTTTTAGACAAGATAAGAGCTTCTAGTAAGGTTGATATTGCTAAGCACATAGAACGCTTAAAGGCTATGTCTAAGTTTAAAAAACAAAAGCAACCTAAAAAGCAAAGCTCGGCACTTGTTGCTACTACTAATAAAATTTTGGCAATAGGTGCTTCCACAGGTGGTACACAGGCTTTGGAAACTGTTTTAACCAGTTTGCCATTTAATATACCAGGTACGGTGATAGTTCAGCATATGCCAGCTGGTTTTACCAAAAGTTTTGCCGAAAGATTAAACGATGCTTGCCCCTTTACGGTAAAAGAAGCAGTTGATGGGGATTCTATCCAGCAAGGTACGGTTTTAATAGCACCGGGTAATTATCATATGCGGGTGGAAAGAAGTGGTGCTAGATATTATGTGTCTTTAAATCAAGAAAAACCAGAGTTTTTTCAAAGACCTGCGGTGGAGGTGTTGTTTAGATCCGTTGCCGAAAATGTGGGTAAAAATAGTGTCGGTGTAATTTTAACAGGTATGGGAGCCGATGGTTCAACAGGCTTAAAATCTATGTACGATGAGGGTGCAAAAACCATAGCTCAAGACGAAAGAACATCGGTAGTTTTTGGTATGCCCAAAGAGGCAATTGCACAAGGTGGTGTTATGTATGTAGAACCACTACAAAAAATAGCCGATAAAATTTTAAGTTTAATTTAAAACAGGAGAATAATGAATATTTAATTTAGGTGGAGTGATGATTACACTGTTGGCAATATAGAAATTGATTCTCAGCATAAAGAGTTGTTTAAATTAGCTAACAACATTGTAGAAAGTCATTCAGAACAAACACATAAGCAAGCTGTTATGTATTTGTTTGCATATACTCGTAAACATTTTTTAAGCGAAGAAAACATGATGCAAAGTATTGGTTTTCCATTACTTACTGAACATAAAAAAATACATGATTCCTTAATTGAGCAATTAACAAAGGTTAGTGAGGCTCCTATGAAATCTGATGAAGATAGGCTGCATTTAAAAAATTTTATATATCACTGGTTGACAAAACATATATTAACCGAAGATAAAAAATATTATAAATTTGCAAAAGAAAACAACATAACATCACAATAGCCTATAAAATTGCAGTGTAATTTTAATAATAGCAAAGATGCATAACAGTGCATCTTTGCTAAATAATTGTTTTAAATGTTTTTGTTTTGGTTATCATTAAGTAAATGTCAGAGCCATCAAATATACAACGAGAATTTGGAATACAACCAATTGATAAATTATTAAATGATTTAAACTATAATAATAAAGATGTTGTTGGTGCTTCAACAGAGCAAATTACTCATAAAATGATATCTCGTGCGCGTAAGGGTCGTTTGTTGACTCGTAATGTGCAACGTAAAATTTTAAATGCAATTAATAATTTAAATAATAGTAATCTTACATTGACAGACTTATTTAATTATCGTGGCAAATAAATACTTATAAAAATGTGCTAAAATTAATTATGATTAGTTATGATAAATAGCTTGACCTTGATTTAACTATTGTTAAAATTTTAAAAATTAAAGTGGCCTCATCGTCTAGTCAGGCCTAGGACATTGGCTTCTCATGCCAGTAACAGGGGTTCGAATCCCCTTGAGGCTACCACTTTTTTTATTATCATGCAAACTCCTAAAAAACATATTTCTAAATTAAGTTCTATACTTGATGATGCCTCTTTGTCTATGCCAGCATTAGCTAGGGCGCAAAATATTCAAAGGCAAGTATCTAAGGTTGGCTTTGACTGGCCAAGTCCGCAGGGAGCAAGGGATAAAATAACAGAAGAAATTGCCGAAATAGAAGCAGAAATACAAGTTAATAATCAACAGGCAATTGCAGAAGAATGTGGTGACTTGTTGTTTGCGGTTGTCAATTGGGTGCGTCATTTAAATGTAGATGCCGAAAGTGCTTTGCACCACGCTACAGATAAATTTAAAAAACGATTTAATTATGTAGAGTCAAAATTGCCCGGTGATGCATTGCAAAAGGCAAATATAGACAAAATGGAAGCTGTTTGGAAACAAGCTAAAGAATTAGGCCTTTAGGCTTATTAGGTAGTGTTTTGTTTGCGAAATTCTGTGGGAGATATTCCACAGAATTGCTTAAACCGTTTGGAAAAGTGAAATTGATCATGAAAACCGTATGTAGATGCAATAGTGGCGATAGAGTCATCAGTGTTCACTAGCTGTAAATAGGTCTCTTTGATAATCTTAGACATCTTAAAGTTTCCTGGTGTTTTTCCTGAAAGGCGTAAAAATTTTTTTCTAAAAAGCGAGTATGAAATATGCATGGATTCGGCAACTTTTTTTAATGAGGTGTGTACCTGTTTTTTTTCTAATAAAAGTGAACACGCTTTGTTTAGCCACTCTCTATTTTGGTCATGGTCAGGTGTTTTAACCTGTAAAATATCGGCAAGTAATTGTTGGTATTCACATAGCTTTGCAATATTTTCATTAAGAGATATTGTTTTGGTAGATGAAATAATAGAGGTGAAACGTTCAAACCAGTAGGCGAGGGGTGTGAGCTTAATAATTCTTGTTTTTGACCCAGGATAGCCTTGCTCTTGCCAAGTATCAAAAAGAGGGCCTTCAAACCAAATGTAAAATTCACTCCATGTACTGCCTTTGCGTGGCCCATAACTTTGGTTTATTCCTGCCGCTGACCATACAAGGCTACCTTCAGTAAGAGTCGCTTTTACTCCCGTGCTATCGGAGTAATCTGCACAGCCCTGTAAGGTGTAGACTAATAAATGGTGCGGTGTTCTTCGCATATATGTTGGTGGTGGAGCATGACCATAGGTTGCGCGGCTTTTCCAAATAGTTCCGGCAAAAACAATAGACCCTAATGGACAGGAAATGGGGTATGCGGCATGTATATGTGGACGCTCTTTATGTTCGCAGTCAAAATAGTACATCAAAGTCATGCCATAATATACATAAGAAATGACAAAATGTAAATTCAAATGGAATAGAACTTTATTATACTGCTATCTATTCTTAATATTTATTATATTTCGCGAGTAATTATGCAAAATTTTGAAGTAAAAAATCAAAAAATAGACGAAGCATTTGATACATTAAAAAACGAACATCCCGAAAAAATACAAAAACAAAGACTTAAGCTATCGTGGAGTAATTGGGGCTTTGGTGTAGAAAAGCTTGAGGTTTCGGCTCGTCGTTTGGCAGCATCAGGTCTCTCTTATATAGAGTTACACGGTAATCATTATGGAAATGATTTGGGGTATGATGCAAAAGAGACACTCGCAATTCTTAATGATTATGGTATTAGAGTAGCTGGTCTCTGTGGTATGTTTTCTTCTGAAAATGATTTTTCGTCAAAGTCAGGTGTTCAGCGACAGGCAGCTATAGATTATATACGCCGTGAATTAGATTTCGCATCTGAGGTTGGGGCAGGCTATATTCTTGTTGTCCCTGGTGCCGTTGGGCGTTCTACAAAATATGATGATTCTGAATTTCATCGCTCTGTTGAAACACTACAAATTGTTGCCGATGATTTTGTAAAACATAATGTCAAGGCAGCAATTGAACCCATTCGCAGTGCCGAAGTAAGTTTTTGTCATACGGTTGCAGAAGCGCAGGCTTATATTGCAGCGGTAAATCATTCTGGAGTGCAACATATTAATGGTGATGTGTATCATATGCTTGTTGAGGAGTCTCATATTCCCGAATCAATACTTGTCGCAGGAGAGGCACTGACCAATCTTCATTTAGCAGATACCAATCGCTGTGCTTTGGGCGCGGGTTTTTTAGATTTAGATAGAATTATCAAAGC
>JAMOSO010000062.1 GCA_027063065.1 Planctomycetota bacterium
CTGTATATGTTTTGACTTATCCGCAAAATTAATATGCCCACCCTTAATTGGCAATAAATTAGCAATTGCCTTTAATAAAGTCGATTTGCCCGATCCACTTTGACCAACTAAGCCTAGAATTTCTCCATATTTGATATCCAAATCAATATTAGACACTACATCGACATCTTTATTAGATTTAAAAATAGAAAGTTTTGTGTTTTGATAAGCGACTGAAACATTAGATATATTTAAAATAACATTATTATTACTTAACGGTAAAACCTTACTAGGAGCATCAATACGCGCTACAGCCTGCAACAATGCCTTTGTATATTTATGACAAGGGGCGCTATAGATATCCGGAACGTTTGCTTCTTCAATCACATTGCCATCCTTTAAAACTACAACACGATTGCATAATTCTGCAACTATACCTAAATCATGGGTAATTAAAACAACTCCCATCTGCTGATTTTTAATTCTCTTAGCAAATAACTTTAAAATTTGTTTTTGGGTTATGACATCTAAAGCAGTTGTTGGTTCATCGGCTATTAAAATTTTTGGTTGAGCTGCCAAAGCAATAGCAATAACCACCCTTTGACGCATACCACCAGAAAACTGATGAGGATAAGATTGTAAAGCCTGATGTGGATTAGCTATCTCAACCTGTTGTAATAATTCAATAGCTTGCTGTGTTGCCTGTGCTTTATCGACCCCATGACATAATAAAGGTTCCATAATCTGAAAGCCTATAGTTAAGTACGGATTTAAACTTGTCATTGGGTCTTGAAACACCATAGCCATTTCTAAACCGCGTATCTGAGACCATTGAGTTTCTGAATAGTTCAAGATATTATGATTTTTTTGATATAAATCTATATATCCAGACACCTTTGCATTATTGCCTAGCAAGCCCATCATTGCCAATCCTGCACTGGTTTTGCCTGAACCAGACTCACCAACCAAAGCAACAACTTCTCCGGCTATCAAACTAAAATTTAAATTTTTTAAAGCCTCTACATAACCAAATAAGGACTTATATCGAATATTTAAATTTTTAATATCTAAAATATTAGTCATTATACTTTTGTTTTTGGATCAAAGGCATCACGCAATCCATCTCCTAAGGCATTCAAACCAAAAAGGGTAAACACCATAGCTAAAGATGGAAATAATAATAACCAATATTTTTGTCCTGACTCACCTAAGGCTAAACTTCCTTGATGCACCAAAGAACCCCAAGAATCCAAAGTAGTTCCCTGATATTGCACCGGCAAACCTATAAAGGCTAAAAATGATTCTTCTAAAATAACCGTGGGAACCATCAGAGTAGTAAACACTATAACTGTGCCCAAAGTATGTGGAACTATATGTTTGTACAAAATCTTAAAAACACTTGCTCCAGAAAGTTTGGCAGCTTGTATATAATCTTGATTAATTAAACTTAAAACTTGCCCTCTAACAATGCGAGCCATAGTAAGCCACTGCACCAATCCTAACGCAAGAAAAAGCAATAAAATATTGCGATCAAAAATCACCATCAATAACAAAACCAAAAAAATAAATGGCAAAGCATATAAAATATCAACCAAACCCATCATTAATTTATCTATCAAGCCACCCATATATGCAGCTGTCGTTCCGTACAAAACACCAATAATTAACGATACCAATGTAGCTACAATTCCAACTAATAAAGATACCCGACCGCCAAGCATTATACGTTGCAATAAATCTCTACCAAGCTCATCTGTACCAAGTAAATGTATAATCGTTTTTAATTTATTGTTATGCTTGATATAAATAATATTTTCTGCTTTTAATGTTATTGTTGTAGAATTAGCTGTTTGCAGGTTTTTAACAATCCCTGTTTTATCTATATCAAAATGCGTAATATGCGTTGCAAAAGATTTTTTTTGACGCACTATCAAAACTCTTTGGTGAGGTTTAAATAATCCAACTGGTGGCTTTTGACCTACGATAATCAGATTATTATTTAATTTAATCTTATTTAAATGTTTGGCATCTTTTTGATATTGTATGCTTTTAACTTTGCCACGACGCAAAACTATACGAATTTCTTGTATTTGTTGCTTTTGCCATTTAATTTCAACTTTACCTTCATCTAAAGTTAAACCTCTTGGTTTTTTATTTGCCGTTAACATAACCTGTGATGCACTATCTGGATGAGAAAACAATGGTGGGCGCGCCCCAAAAAACAAACGTATAGTGCTGGCATCATCAGCAAAAATATATGGACCAAAAACACAAAAAATAATCATAAACAAAACTAAAACACCACCAAATAAAGATAATTTATTTTTATACAAACGCATAAACGCCATTTGAGTAGGTGATATTGAATGCATTAATATTCTCTCACTCGTGGGTCTAAGACTGCATACATAAAATTAGAAATTAAATTACAAATAACAATAAAGACTCCATAAACAATAACTGTCCCCATTACTAAAAAATAATCTCGGTTTAACGCTGACTGAACAAACTCTCGTCCTAAGCCCGGTATGGCAAAAATTTGTTCAACAACCAAAGAGCCTGTGGTTATAGATGCAATAGCTGGCCCCAAATAACTAACTACTGGCAAAATACCACCACGCAAAGCATGAATAGTAATAAGCTTAAATGGTCTTACCCCTTTAGATTTAGCCGTACGAATAAAATCCTGATTCAATACTTCCAACATACCAGAACGCATTAACCTTGCAAAACGAGAGGCAAACGGTAAAGCTAAAGTTAAAGAAGGTAAAAACAAATGCCATATATCCCCATAGCCAGCCACTGGCAACCAATGTAAATAGCGTGCAAAAAAAGTTTGCAATAAAGGTCCAAATACAAAAGCCGGCAAAGAAATACCTATAACGGATAATCCCATACACCAATAATCTACGCCAGAATTAGGATATAAAGAAGATACTATCCCCGCAGAACAGCCTATCAATAATGCCAATACAATAGCTATAGCTCCCAAAAACAAAGATGGGGGCAAGTGTGTAACTATGATCTCACTAACTGGTTTGTTTTTTTGCTTTAAAGACACTCCTAAATCACCGCTTAAAGCATTTTGCATATAAATTTTATATTGCGTCAAAATAGGTTTATCAAAATGATAACGCTTATTAAGAGCATCTGTAACAGAAACATCTAGCGCCTGATCTTGAGAAAACGGCCCTCCCGGTGCTAATCTAATCATCAAAAACGTAACTGTTGCCAATATAAAAAGCACTGTTACAGCATAGATAATCTTAGCAAAAAAAAAACGCATTTTAATTTGTCTTGTCCAAATAAATATATTTCATTGGGTGAATATCACGAATGTTTTCATACCAACCCATTACATATTCACGCAACATACCTTGATTAACGTATCGATAAATCGGCAATATTGGTGGGTCTGTTTTTACCAACAGTAACTCCATCTGCTGAAATAATTGTAAACGCTTTTTTGGATTTGTTTCTGTTTGAGCCTGATTTAATAATTTATTATATTTTGAATTATTCCACCCCGTACGGTTATTACTGTCATTGCCCCTAAAAATAGAAAAAAAAGTAGATGGGTCACCGTAATCACCTATCCAGCTAGAACGTGCCACCTGATAATGTAATTTTTTTGTTTCACTTAAATAAACTTTCCATTCCTGATTGCGACTAATCACATCGATACCCAAAACTTGTTTCCACTGACTAGCTATGGTCTCTGCGATTTGCTTGTGGGATTCGCTCGTATTGTATAATATTTCTATTGGTGGCAATTTTTTACCAACTGCCCCATAACCTGATTTTTTTAACTCTTGGCGAGCTTTTGTAGGATTGTAATAACAACCTTCAACGGGATGATATCCTGCCACAGGAGGACAAAAAGAGCTAACAGCCTTTTGACCACCCTTTAATAAATTTTTTGTTATTGACTGTCTATCAGTTGCATAAATTAAAGCGCGTCTAAAGTGTACATTATCAAATGGTTTTTTTGTAATATTAAATCTGTAAAAATAAGTGCCTAAATAAGGCGATACATAATAGTCAGGATTCAGCTTAATCTCATCAATTTGTTGGGTTGGAATTGCTGGCAACCAGTCAATACTACCTTCTAAAAACATTTTATATGCCGTATTAATATCGTCATATGCCAAGGCCACCACCTTGTCTAATTTTACATTTTTTGCATCCCAATAATGTCTATTCTTAATTAAAATTATACTTTGTCGTGAATTCCACTGATCTAAGGTAAAAGCTCCATTCGTAACCAAATTTTTAGGTTGCGTCCATTTAGTTTTATACTTATCCAATAAATCTATGCGGATAGGATAAAATGCCACAAAAGCCATCAAGTCCAAAAAGTAAGAACATGGCTTTGACAATTTAACCTTTAAAGTTAATGGGTCTTTAGCATAAATACCAACTTTAGAAAAACTATTTATTTTACCCTTATAAAATTTTTGGGCATTGTCGATTATAAAAAACAAATTTACATAACTAGCGGCTGTAGCAACTGTTAAAGCTCTCTGCCATGACAATACAAAATCATAAGCTGTTACTGGAGTTCCATCACTCCATTTTGCATTAGGGTTTATATAAAAAGTATAATGTAAGCCATCTTGAGATATTTTCCATGATTTAGCAACACCTGCTTGAGGTGTTAAATTTTTTGGGTTATAACTCAATAAGCCCTCATATAAAGCCTCTGCCAAGCGCATTTCACTTAAGCCAGAAATCAACTGCGGATCTAAGGTATCTGGCTCAGCGCCATTATTAAAAACAAATTTAGACTGTGCATTAATTGTTGTCGATAACAACAATAAAACAAATAATATATAAATACGCATATTTACTCCATTTACAAAAGCACTATCAATAGTGCTTAAAATTTATTCCAAGGCTGATGGTTTGGAAATGATGTTGTAAAAATTAAATGTTCTTTAGTAGTTGGATGCACAAAAGCTAACTCTGTTGCCCATAGGGCTATTTGTTCTCCAGCAACACCTTTTCCATATCTATTATCACCCCATAATGGTGTATGTCTACTAGCAAATTGAACCCTTATCTGATGCGACCTACCTGTTTGCAATCTAATTTTAACTAAATTTAAATTTTGTTTTTTAGCGACTACTGTATAACTTAATCTAGCCTCTTTATAACCTTGTTCCAACGCTCGGTTATTTTTAGACGATTTAAATACACTAACCATATTGCGTTTACAATCTTTTTTTAAAAAATCAAATAATTTATCTTTTGGTCTCAGCGTGCCATTAATGATTGCATGATATATTTTAGAAAATTTGTGTGTTCTAATTTGCTCACTCAAACGTGATGCCGACTTAGAAGTACGCGCAAAAACCATAACCCCGCCTACAGGTCTATCTAAACGATGTACCAAACCTAAAAAAACATTGCCTTTTTTATTATGCCTTTTAGCTATGCCAGCTTTTAAAATAGTTAATAAATCAATATCACCAGTATCATCACTTTGCACCAATATATTAGGAGGCTTAACAACGACTAAAAGGTGATTATCTTCAAATAATATCTCGATATGATCCATATCGCAAAATCTACTGCGATTCCCAACGACCAAATACACCACAAGGCAAAATTAAATCTCGTTGAGAATGCGGTATCCCAATTTCTCCAGATGTTGCTATACCTTTAAAAGATTTTAATTCAATATCTAATAAATTTTGTAATACTCTTGGAGCTAAACCAGCAGTATAGCCATTAATTAAAAAGAAAAGTGGTTTTTGAGTTAAAATTTCTTTACAAGCCTTAATCAATGGATACAAGTTTTTTTCTATCTTCCACGTTTCACCATTTGAACCACGTCCATAAGATGGTGGATCCATAATAATAGCATCATAAAAACTTTCACGACGTTTTTCTCGCTGTACAAACTTTAAAACATCATCTGTAATAAAACGTGCTTTACGATTACCTAAATTAGATTCTTTTAAGTTTTCTTTTGCCCAATTAACCATACCCTTGGCAGCATCCACATGACAAACTTCTGCCCCGGCACTCACTGCCGAAACTGTAGCACCGCCTGTATATGCAAATAAATTCAAAACTCTAATAGGTCGTTTAGCTGCTTTAATTTTATTTGCACACCAAAGCCAATTAGCTGCCTGCTCTGGAAACAACCCCATATGTTTAAAATCTGTAGGCTTTATTAAAAAGGTTAAATCATGCCAATTTATTTTCCATTGACGAGGATAATTCTCTAGCCCTTCCCAATGCCCACCACCAGTATTAGAACGTAAATACCGAGCTTTTGCCTGTTTCCATAATTTTTTATTTGCTGGAGCCCATAAAACTTGTGGATCGGGACGTCTAACAATACATTCTGACCATCGCTCCAGACGTTCACCATTGCCAGAATCAATTAGCTCATAATCTTGCCATGTATCGGCTAATAACTCATTACTCATCATATTTCCTTCGCGCTAAAGCTAATGATTTGCCAAAAGATGCTTCCCATTTAGGAACTCGTGTTTTTATATCCTCTATCTTTTTTTTAAATGATTCTTCTAAATCAATATCGTAATGATTGCAAATTTCTATCAATGAAAGTAATACATCTGCAATTTCACCAGAAAGTTTTGTAGTGGAAGATTCTTGCTTATATATTTCAATTTGCATAATCTCATTTGCCAACTCGCCGACTTCTTCACTAAGCCCTATAAAAGCACCCAAACGAGGATGCATTACATTTTTTAATAAATCAGCAGATAATTTTTGAGCATCAGAAATTTTCATAATAAATAATTATATGTATATTCTACACAAATCCCGTAATTTATCCGGTACAGCCAAAATCTTACCCTGCAAAGATAAACAACCCAAAACTACATTGCCAGTAGCAAGCTTTTCATCGTTTTGATTATAAACTGTATGTGAAAATTTTATTTTTGTGCGTGAATGAACATCTACCTGTGTACATATTTTAATCAAATCATCATATTTAGCCGATTTATGATATTTGCAATCTGCACTTACAACTGGCAACAAATAACCGTCTTCTTCACAATTAAAATAAGACCAACCTGCATCGCGTAATAATTCTGTGCGAGCCATTTCAAACCATTTTATATAATTAGCATAATACACTATGCCCATTTGGTCTGTATCACAATAATAAACACGTAATGTAAACTCGTGTAACATATTAAGATAAAATTAATTTTGCAAAACGTTTTTTGCCAGCCTGAATAATCATACCATCAACAATGGTAATTTGTGCCTTATCATCAGCACATTTAACATCATCAAATTTAACAGCGCCTTGCTTAATCAAACGCCTACGTTCACCGCCAGATGAACCAAAACCACAAGCCTCTAAAACAGCCACTATCCACATTTGACCATTTTCTAATTGTGCCTCTACAATCGCAACCTCTGGCATATCGCTTGGTTTATTGCCAGAAGCAAAAACAGAATTAAACTCTGCCTCTTCACGGATAGCGTCTTCTTCGCTGTGATATTGTGTAACTATATATTTACCTAATATCGACTTGCTTTCTTTTGGATGTTTCTCTCCAGCCAACCATCTATCAACCTCAGACATATCATAGTCAGTTAATAATTCGAAATATGTGCGCATCAAATGATCTGGTATTGACATTATTTTTCCATACATATTTTTAGGTGTATCATCTACTCCTATGTAATTACCTAGACTTTTAGACATCTTTTGTACACCATCTAAACCTGGCAATATTGGCAAACAAAGAGCTGCCTGCTGAGACATTTTGGCATTACTTTGTAAATCACGCCCCACTAAAATATTAAACCTTTGGTCTGTCCCTCCTAACTCAATATCTGCTTTAATATTGACCGAGTCTAACCCTTGCATAAGAGGGTAAAAAAACTCATGCAATGAGATTGGAGTATGGTTTTTATATCGTTTATTAAAATCATCACGCTCTAACATTTGTGCAACAGTCATTTGTGATGCCAATTTCATAACCTCGCCAAAACGCATATCCTCAAACCACTGACCATTGTAAACTACCTCTAATTTATCGCGATCTAAAATCTTACTAACCTGATCTAAATAAGAACTAGCATTTTGTAATACGGTTTTATGTGTTAAAGCCTCACGGGTAGAGGACTTTCCCGTAGGATCACCTACCACTGCGGTATAATCACCAATAATCAGCACCGCTTGATGACCTAAGTCTTGAAATTGACGTAATTTACGCAATACAACTGTAAACCCTAAATGAATATCAGGACTAGTGGGGTCAACACCTAACTTAACCCGCAGTGGGGTTTGTGTTTCAACACTTTTTTTTAATTTAGCGTCAAACTCTTTCTCAGGAAAGATATCAATGGCTCCACGTTTAATTGTTTTTATTTGTTTTTCAAGACTTGGTTCCATCTTTTTTTCCTTCTTTTTCTTTAGATAATAAATCTTTACTTCTTTTAGCGCTCTCTTTTTTAGCTATTTCTTCTTTCTTGGCAGCAGCCAATTTAGCCTCTAAACGCTCGGTTATATCTTCATTATTGATTAAAGCTTCAACATCAATTGCTTCTAAGGTTTCATACTTTAACAATGCCTGTGCAATACGATGCATTTCATCTTGATGAGAATTAATAATTTCACGAGCCTTATCTAAGCCAGCATGAATAATATTGCGTATTTCATCATCTATATGTTTTAATGTCTGTTCAGAAAAACTTTGCTTAGGACCTGAATTACCAAAAGCATCTTGCTGATTTGGATCTTCATAAGCAACTGGTCCCATATCTGACATTCCCCAAGCAGTAACCATTTTACGGGCAATTGTCGTAGCCTGTTGAATATCATTAACTGCACCAGCACCTATATCATCACAAAAAGTTTCTTCGGCGACACGTCCTCCAAATGCTACAGAAATATCACCCATACATCTTGATTTACTACGATCATATCTATCATGCTGAGGCAAATACATAGCCATACCCAAAGCGCGTCCTCGTGGCATAATTGTTACCTTATGCAATGGATCAACCTCTGGCAAAAAGAAAGCCAAAATTGCATGACCAGCTTCATGATAAGCGGTCATACTTTTATCCTTATCATTCATAACCTTAGAGCGTTTTTGTTTACCCCAACAAACCTTATCACGGGCTTCTTCTAAATGTTTCATATGCACATGCGTGCAATCGGCAAATGCAGCTATAACAGCGGCTTCGTTAAGCAAGTTTTCTAACTCTGCACCAGAAAATCCCGGTGTACCACGAGCTATAACCATTAAATCCACATTAGCCTCTAATTTGATTTTTTTAGCATGTACTTTTAAAATTTGCTCTCGACCTTTAATGTCTGGTAAATCAACATAGACTTGCCTATCAAAACGTCCTGGTCTCAACAGAGCTGAATCCAACACATCTGGGCGATTAGTTGCCGCAATGATAATAATACCTGAATTATCTTCAAAACCATCCATCTCTACTAAAATGGCATTTAAAGTTTGCTCGCGTTCATCATTGCCACCACCTAAACCATTGCCACGTTTACGCCCTATGGCATCAATTTCATCTAAAAATATAATACATGGCGAATTAGCCTTGGCTTGATTAAATAAATCTCTAACACGTGAAGCGCCAACACCCACAAACATTTCAACAAAATCAGAGCCTGATATACTAAAAAAAGGACGTCCTGCCTCACCAGCTATAGCTTTGGCAAGCAATGTTTTACCTGTTCCGGGAGGCCCTACTAATAAAACACCCTTTGGTAGGCGACCACCTATTTCTGAAAATTTTTCTGGAACCTTTAAAAATTCTACCAATTCTTGCACTTCTTCGCGAGCCTCTTCTATGCCAGCCACATCATCAAAAGTTTTTGTCAATTTATCCTTATCAATCATCCTAGCTTTAGAACGACCGATACTCATAATACCGCCCGGCCCACCTTGACGCATCTGACGGAATAAAAAGAAATAAAAGAATCCAAAAATCAACAGCCATGGGATTAAACTCATCAACATATTTTCCCAAGCAGAAGTTTCAGCATCGACATCAAAACCGCTTGATTTATCACGCAATAATTTTAAAGTTTTTTCATCATAAGGTGTAATGGTTGCCTTAAAATCACGCAATTTCTCATCACCCATAGTAATCTTACCCGTCACTGTTGAACCAGATAATACAGCGTCAGAAATTTGATTGTTTTCTAAAGCCTTGATTAACTCTTGAGTAGTCAACGGATGAGCATCTTTAATCGCTTTATTATCTACAAAAGTAGCTATAATAAAGTAAATAAATATAGCTATAAAAGCTATAAACATAAAATTGACTCCACGTTTTGGTTCTTTAGATGAACCTCCTGAATTATCAGACATCTTTGGGGGCTTAGGGGAATTATCTGTACTCATTTTTTTACCTTTCTACCATACTGGAAATAATGCATGGATTAGTTTAACTACCATATCATCTACTGCAGCCCTTTGGGCTGCTAGTTCCGCTCCACCATTGGCAGCAAATGTTTCTTCGCCACTAATAGTCTTACGCCATATTTGTTTATTATTAATATCGTGCATAATAAAATCTACTGTTATGTTAATTCTAAATTCTGCACTGCGAGCATCATCATTACTGCGCAATGAATTGCGTGAATACCCAACAATCTTACCGCTTAATACAGGCACTCCAACCTCTTGATTAACTATATTTAAAGGGGCTTTAGCAGCTAATTGGCGGATAATTTCTCGTCTGACAATAGGGGTCAACTCATTCTCAAAAGTTGCATTATCAACAATATCAATTGCCAAATTACTGCGTTGGCTACCAGATGGAATGGTATGTGTGTACCGACAACCAGACGCTAAAAATAACATTACAATTAAACCTAAATAAATTCTCATTTAACTACCTTTAACAAATCAATTTGTTTTTTAGCTTCTTGTGCTTCCGCGCTATTAGGAAATTTTTTAATAATTTTTTGATAATAAATAATAGCCGCTTTAGGTTTAGAAATACGTTTGTAATAATCTGCCGTAGATTTCAATCTCAATAAAGCTTTCTTGTTTATGTCATTAATTGTTTGTTTTATTTCTTGGCGTTCTTTTTCATCGCTGAGAGTTGCCTCATAAATAGTTAAATTTTCAATAGCTTGACGTAAAGGTTTTTTATTGTAGTCGGCACCTTTGTTCATTGCCTGAAAGACTATACTTTTTCTAAATCTTGCCTTAGTTGCCCAAGTAGTATCCATATAATGATCTATAACTAAATTATAAGCATCAATAGCCGCATCATAATCTTCAATATCTTCATAAATTAATGCAATTTCAAATTGAGCTCTAGCTCCAAAAGCTCCAAAAGGATCTTGTTTAATGATTTTTTCGTAAATTGTAATAGCATCTTCCTTGGCTGGGATAATTTTCCAACTAGTTAATGGCAAAGCGCGTTTAGCTCCTAATTGATATGATTTAGCAATATCAAATTGATGTGCAAATGCCTCTTTAACAAAAGATGACTCCGGATAATTTTTGATGTATTTTTCAAAAGCACTAAAAGCCTTCCATAAATCTTTATTTTTTAATAGTGCAACAGCTTCATAATACATAGATTTTTCAACCAATCTAGAATCGGGATAATATTTTTGCAATAAACTAAAACCACTTGCAGCTTTTTTATACTTATGCGCTTCTAATGCATCATAAGCATTTGTATACTGCTCCATATCTGTACTTGCCACACTTTCCCAATCTTTACTCCAACCAGTTTCGGGCAACCAAGTAAACAATGCCCAAGCTGATTGACTACTTGCCAATAAAACACTTATAATTAATAACTTACGAAGCATACAGGTACTCCAAGGGATATTCCCTACTAAAATCAATATCAATATGTAAAGAGTCTAATAGAAGATCTCTCACATAAGCTAAAATCGCCGAAATTTGTTCGACCGTTAATTTTAGCGTATTTACACGCAAAATAGAATTGTTAATCATATAATTTAAAGTGGATTGCATCCAGTTTCTTGATGAAATCATTGAATAGATTCCAATTTTGTTCAACATAGACACTAAAAACCATGGTAAAATTTCATTTTTTTCATATTTCGATACACATTTTAAAGTTTCAGATAAAAGATTAAAAAAATTATCATCTGCATTATTCAATACCGTAACCTGATTTACCACATTTAAAATATTGGCCATCAGATAAATTTGTCGCAATGATTGACGTATTGTATAAAATTCTTCATAAAGTTCAAAATTAGTCAACAATTGTACTTCCGTATGATCTTTTGCTATATATTCCACAAAACCCAAATAACCATAATCGATACGACTTACAGAGTGCGAATAACGCCTAACCCCTTTAGCCATCAATACTTGTTTACCAAAATTTTTAGTGTACATTGTAATAATAGAAGAACTATTTTGATAATTACATTTACGCAATACTATTGCCTCAGAACTGTGTTTGTTTGACATCAATCAATTATTAACTTTTTCATGATTGGTAATAATTTCTATTCTCAATCTCTCTATTTTACGCTCACTAGCTTTTAACACTAAATAAGATACTCCTGCAAATTCAAAAGAATCTCCAGGACGAGGGATTTTTTCCATCTTTGTAGTTACAAAACCTGCTATAGTTTCATACTCTCCATCTTCGTCTATTTCTATATTCAAACTTTTATTAACATCATTAATACTTGCCTCAGCAGCAACCTCATACAAATTAGGACCTATACGCGTAATAAGACCAGATTCATCGTTTTTATCATACTCATCTTGAATTTCACCAACTATTTCTTCTAAAATATCTTCAATAGTAATCAGCCCCGCAGTACCACCGTATTCATCAAGAACTATGCCTAAATGAGTTTTTTCTTTTCTAAAATGCTCCAAAAGTTCTGCTATGCGTTTGGATTCTGGCATAAAAAAAGGTTTACGCATAATCTCTGCAATAGTTGCATTAGATCCCTTATGTAGATGTAAAAGCAAATCCTTGCCATATAACACGCCAACTATATTATCCATATCATCTTCATAAACAGGTATGCGAGAATGACCATGCTCTAGTACAAATGCTCTTGCTTCTTCCATAGTTGAGTGTATATCAATACCTCTAATATTTGTACGGGGAGTCATAACCTCACCAACCTGAGTTTCATCCAAGTCAAATATACCGCGAATCATCTCACGCTCACTCTCTTCGATATTGCCTTCTAATTCACTGTCTTCCACCATACTTAAAATAGCATTTTCAGCCTCGGTTTCATCATCTTCTTTAGACGGTAAAATACGCTCATCTAATAAAACAACAAAAAAAGTTATAGGGTAGGTTATCCACATCAACACACGAGCATAACTAATATAAAATAACACAATTCCTTCAGAATAATGACGCACTATGGGGCGCAAAAAAGCCTTGATAATATATAATATGCCAAAAAAACTAACTACATATAACCATAAAGCCTTACTATGCAAATTGGCGGCAAATAAAGACAACGCCAAAATATGGTACAGATATACCGAATATTGGTAATGATCTTCACGATGTAAAATATGATTAGCAAACTCTTCACCTTTTTCAGTAATACCGCGTTTAATAGCTAAACGCTCTAATTTAGATACAGAAAAATGTCTAAATGCGTATTCCATCATACCAAAATAAATCACTGCTATTGCACTAACAGCCAAATTAATCATAAATATTTTCTCCATTATATTCCCAGTAAAGCTGAGATAGCCTGTTCGGGCTTATATTGAAATTTAACCCTATGCGGACCAGCCGGCACTAATATTGCGCTAAAAGCATAATTTGCCCTCATTAACTCCACTGCTTTGCCATCAACAGTAGCCACCCAACCTGGACTATATTGATCTGCCAGAGTTAAAATTTGTACCTGAGAAGAAACTATATCCACCAATATATCAGTAGGTGTGTAATTCCTAATTAATAATTTATCCGTAACCCCTTGTACATCATTATAATCTAAATAAGCTGATTGCTTAGGTAAACGGTCTAACAAAACTACTTTGTTCAATTCTAAAGGCTCTTCCAACAACATTCTTAATTGCTTAGCGATTGGCATCACACTATATTCTTTCATCAAACTCAATCGCCCCATCGCTTGTTGATTTTCATATAGACCTATACCGCCTAACTTATCTAAACGCTTAAAATCATTAGGCATATAATCACCTAAGCCTATAAAATATTTAACATTTGCAAAATTAAGCAACTGACGAAATCTGCTTAAAACATCTTTATCAAAAGTGCCCGCCATTTCTGGTTTCAACGATACAATCCCCAACTCTTTAAATAAAACTGCAAAACTCTTAGGTGTACTTATGGAATTAGTATTTAATGTTGGCACGCCTGAAAAACGTAACTTTTGCAAATATGAATAAGATGCATTAAAAACAATGCTACGTGAAAAATCAGATTTTACATAACCACTAATTAAAGGTACATCGCCTTGGATTTCTTTAAACGTTTTTAAGCTATTTTTATTCCACATTATTCTATATATACCTAAATCGATAATCGTCAATAAAACAATGCCTGTATAGACCCAACCTTTTTTAGGGCGCTTACGCATAACAAAAACAGCTAGTGAAAATATTAAAAGCGAACTTAAAGCATACACAAACCATATATTAGAAAAATTCATAATCTGATTTAAATTATCTAGCCATTGATCTACTTGTCTTTGGTAATATGCCGTAGAACGAGACGTATCAACATTTATTTGACCTTGTAAAATCATTAACGCAACGCTACGTACAGCATTATACCCCAACCTTACCAACATAAAAAAAGATAATGTAGCCAATAAAATCGTAGCACTAAACCAAAAATGCATATTAGAAGCTCTAATTGCAAACTTGCGATCTAAATAACCTCTATCAAACAAATTTTGCAACCCCTTAGACGATAGCCAAGCCATAGAAAAACTACTACAAAATATAATATCGCCTATATTATGGATACAATCAAACAATCCTAATGCCACAACAAACATACTAATCGCAGAAATTGTGTGTAATTTAATCAATTTACTGTGTTTTTTAGATGCCAACGCACAAAACATGAAAAATATTGATGCGCCACCAATATAAAACCCCGAACCTTTAAACAAAGGTTCAAAACAAGGCAACCAAAGCGAAATAACGGCCAAGAGATTAACTCCATACCTAAAATATAAATCTTTACCCAAAATTAAGACAGCAGAATCATCAAGGTATAGAAAATAAAAAAGAATTTTAGGCGCCACAAATACTAATGCTAAAGCCAATGCCACCACAAAACTAACCACCAACTTCCGCATTCTCTGACGATGCATATACCCATCGATTAAAACAACTACACCACTACTTATCGACGATAAAATAGCTAAACGCATATCGCCACCTATAAATTGCAAAGCAAATACTACCGATAAATAAAAAATATATTCAAGACGCATTCGCAACAGCATATAGCGCATAATAATCAAACTTAAAGGATAATAACTAAAAATTAACAAACGATTTATATCAAAATCATTTCCAATTAACACGCCTCCCAAAGATAATACAACCGTCATATACAAAGCGGCAGTCTTTCTTAATTTGGTTAAAAACGCATAACTATATACCGACCAGCAAAAAATAATAAGATGAGATAATATTAAGACAATATAGCTAATTTGCTTACTAAATAATAAATGACAAATATAATAAATAGGATTCCATCCTATTCCTCCGCTAGCTAATTCAGGAACCCCCAACCCCTCTAAAGGGTTAAACCACGGCAATGTCGTAAAGTCTATTCCATACCCCAACCAAGCCCATTGTCGCAAATCAAAATATGCATATTGACCTGTCAACAAAGGTATATAAAAAAATGCAAGCAATAAAATTAAAGACAGCAAATAACTGCCATAACATTGAGTTTTCATAAAGACGATATAACCATTAGATAACTTTTAATTTTAGCCTTAGTTAAAAGATTTGCAAGACTTGTCCTTGCAAATCTTTTAATCTATCTTACTCTATTACCATGAAAAACTCACCTCTTTACGACAAAGCCATAGAAATTGTTCAACAAATCAAAAATGCTGGTGGAGACGCACTATTTGCTGGAGGAGCAGTGCGCGATATGTTATTAGGCAAACAAATTAATGATATAGATATCGCTACATCATTAACACCGCAACAAATACAAAAAATATTCCCAAACACCGTCCCCGTAGGCATCGCCTTTGGAGTAATAATAGTTATTTTAGATAAGTACCATTTTGAAGTTGCAACTTTTCGTAATGACGGCGCATATATAGACGGCAGGCATCCAACTACAATCAATTTTTCTTCACGCATAGAAGATGCAAACAGACGCGATTTTACAATCAATGCCATGTATTTTGACCCAATAACCAATACTTTATATGACGATGTAAATGGCAAAAAAGACTTGCACGACAAAGTAATTCGCACCGTTGGTAATGCAAAAAATCGCTTTCAAGAAGACGCTTTACGCCTAATGCGCGCCTGCAGATTTGCAGCTAAATTAGACTTTAAAATAGCACCAAATACGCAAACAGCTATGAAGCAAACAGCGCCAAATATAGCCAATATTTCTCCAGAACGCATCGGTGAAGAACTAATTAAAATTTTAACTTCAGATCACCCTAATAACGGCATACAATTATTATTTGACACAAAAATACTACAATACATATTGCCCGAGGTCTGTGCCATGAGAGGCGTCGAACAACCCCCAGAATTTCACCCTGAAGGCGATGTATGGACACACACACTAGAACTTCTAAAGCTTTTACAACACTTGCCAAATTCAAAAGAGTTGGCTCTTGCATGTTTATTTCACGATATTGGTAAACCAAAAACGCAAGTATTTGCTGACAGAATCAGATTTAATAATCATGAAACTGTTGGCGCAAAAATTACCGATCGTATATGCAAACGATTAAAATTTTCAACTAAAACAAGAGAGTGCATAGTACACTTAGTACAAACACACCTATATTTTATACCTGTACAAAAAATGAAAACATCGACATTGAAAAAATTTATTTGGCAAGATAAATTTGAATTAATGATGCAACTACATTGGGCAGACTGCATGGCCTCTCATAAAGATTTGAGTTGTTATAATTTTTGCAAAGATAAGTTAAAAGAATTTGGAACAGAACAGAAATATTTTAAACCATTTTTGCAAGGTCGCGACTTAATCAACATAGGCTTAAAACCAGGGCGACACTTTACACCTATCTTGAACAAAGCTCAAGAATTGCAACTGGAAGGTTTATTTAAAGATAAGGAATCTGCAATTAAGTGGCTAAAACAAGCTACCGACGTTTATTAGAAATAAAATTTGCCATTATATTAAACGTGTCATCTGCAATCTGCCTTACTTTTGATACCTTAGCTACCTTATGAATGTCCCACAATTTCCAATTTTCACTAATTTTAAATACATCTGCAAACCTAATATCAAAAACTCCATTAGACTTATCAACCCAAGGGTTGATAATAATTTCTAAAACAGTTCCAACACCTAACATATCATCCACAACAATGGTAAGATTAGAGTTATTGATATCCACCACTGTCGCTTCTGCGTTGTGCGAAATATTTAATTTATATGTACAAGGAAATCTAAGACCTTCCTCAATATAAGCCGCACCAGAAGTAATGTCGTCAACTAAAAATTTTACACCAACCTTGTAGATAACCCCCATCACTCTAACCCACATAACTCTACCTTCACGCACTTGTGTACTGCCATCTACATCAAACGCAAACTCTAATACACTTTCTTTTTTAAGGGGGTAACGAGTCGACATACACAATCCAGAACTAGATATATCCTCTAAAGTCCCTTGAAAAATACTGTCCTCTTCATCCGATGAAATGGTACAAGTAACAGATACGGCACTACGTTTAATCGAGAAACGTGGCGTATCTCGCATTACTCCGCAATCTGCTACCTGAGACTCATCCAGGTTTAACCCTGTTCCCCCACCCATATATTTAACGTACCTTAGATGGTTGGGCAAAAGAGACTTTCTCTATCGCCGCCTTAGAACACGCATTTAAAGTCATAACCACATATTTAAAACTAACTCGCCCTTCCGGGGCTATAATGACAGGAGCATCATCCATTACATTAGTAAGCTGTCTTAATTTTTGAAATAATCCATCAAAAGTATCAATAGGAAAGTTATTTACAAAAATTCTTGGACGACCACCTGATTCTTTAATTTCTATATTAATGTTTTCACTTGGTTCGTCTTTTTTAGACGAACTACTACCCATATTTTTAGGCAAATTAGCATCTAAAGCACGATTTGACGTTTTTGCCTTTGTCGCAACCATAAAAAATACTAATAATAAAAATACAACATCAATCATAGGTGTTAAATCTAGTTCGTCCTCTTCTACCTTTTGTTCTTCAATTGCCATATAACTCCTTATCAATCAGGTACTGGTAGACCCGTAGCAGGATCAATCGGTTTTGTACCAAAGGATAATTTCCAAATTTTATTTTTCTGACACTGATACATAATTTGAGCAATATCCACATATCTAGCTCTACCGTCTGCTCGCAATAATACAGCACGTTTAGAAAAACCATCCGCTCCTTGAGAAACTTTGGCTTCAATCTGTAAAAGGCGATCTAAAGCTTTAGTACCCCATTTTTTATTGGCAGACCATACTGCACCATCACGATCAACATTGAGAACTAACCTTCCTGGTGGTGGTCGATCATCAACGCGGGCTTGGGATGCCAAAGGTAAAATAATACCCTCATGTAATTGCATCTTCGAAATTTCATTTACTACCATAAAAAAGATAAGCAACAGAAAAACCACATCAATCATTGGCGTCATATCCATTGTTACTTCTTCAAAGGTTGCATCACTTGCGGCCATTTAATATTATTCCTCTGGACGAAAACGATCTAATAATTCTGTAGTAATTGTTCCACCTTCCATTATAACCTTTACTACACGGTTTCTCAGCCAAGTGTATAAAGTTACTGTAGGAATAGCCACAACTAACCCCAAACAAGTCGTAACCAACGCCATAGAAATACCGCCAGCCATTTCTGCTGGTTTTGGATTAGGGTTAGTTGCAATTACATTAAATGAACCAATCATACCTGTAACCGTTCCAAAAAGACCAATCATAGGTGCCATATTGCCGATTAATGAAAGCCAACCAATTTTTTGATGTATCATAGTGGCCTCTTGTGTTCCTATTTCATCCACGGCTGAAACCATTGCATCATATCCTAAATCAGCTTTTGATAAACCTGCACCAATTATTCTAGTAAAAAAACAATCTTCCGCTTGGCATAAGTCAATTGCGTCTTCAATATTTTCATCATCTAACATTGTTTCTAGTTCACCAACTAATTCTGGTGGAACTAACTTTTCACGTTTTAAGTTAATAAAATTTTCAATACCCAAAGTCATGGCAACAATTGAAAGGAAAATTAAAAAGAAACCGATTGTTCCACCACCAGCTATAGAATCCCACAAACTAGTATCTCCTACCTCAACCTCTTCAGCAGCAGCAGCCGCCTCTTGAGCAAAAGCCAAGCCTTGATCATAAAACACATAGATCAGGACTGCTACTACTAAAACCTTTAACACTCTACTCATCAAAATCTCCTTGAAGTAATTATTTACCTTTTTTAATTTTTAATGCCCACTCTGATTTAGGAGCACGTTTTAAAATCTCTTTATTTAAAGCCTTAGCTCTTGCCTTAGCAGATTTTTCTTTAGCTGACAGAGCCAAAAAACATTTTGCAGCATAAAATTTTGCCCTTATAGACTCCGTAGAATAAGGATACAATACAAAAACTCGTAAATATCTCCAGCGTGCTTCTTCGATTAAAGCATCTTTTTCTTTACCTGTTTTAGTTTTTGCTTCTTCAAAGTAACAATCACCCAATGTATTTAATGCTTCTGGCTTTACTGTTTTAGGGCATTTAGCCATAAAATCTTCTATTTTTTTTCTGGCCTTGGCAAAATCTTTATTAAAAATTAAAGCCTGTGCCATACCTAACTGCGCTCGAGTATAAATATTGGGATAGGCTCGTTTAGTGCTAGAACTCACTCGTCTAAAAAGTTTAGAAGCTTCTTTATACTTTTTGGATGCCATCATGATTCTAGCTTCAGCTAACTCACCTAATTTTCGATAATATTCCATTTTTTTAGCTGATTTGCCTGAGTTAAACTTTTTAAGTAATTGTTTGGCTTTAGCTATATCAGCTTTTTTTATAGCACAGTCTACCATACCTAACTGTGCCTCTGCCAACCAACGAGTCGAACTATTGCTATCAATTAATTTTTGATACATTGAAAGCGCTTTATCATATTCCTCTGCATGAAAATAAGATAATGCAGCATAGTACATACCATAATCCTTCGCCCAAAAATAAGGCTTAGATGGTAACTTAGACGCTTTTATATAATAACTGGCTGCTTTAACATAATAACCACCCTGAAAAGCACGTTGCCCCTGCACTATTTGTGTAGGCTTTTTTTCAAAATCAATTTTAGCAATTTTGTCTAACGGTTTTGTCTGCGGTTGACCTGCAATCATATAAGTGATTTTTGACCAATCAACCTTTACAACTTTAACTCGCATTTCAGAAGCATCACGAAACAAAACTATATCAGCAGCATTAGCAACTGATCCTGTTAACAATAAGCCTACTAAACCAATAAAAAAAGCTTTCATTTATTTACTCCTTTACCTTAGCAGCCAATTGAGCTGCAAGTTTTTTAATAGAATCCGGTGTACTCGAACCTGCATTAATAATCACAAACTGTAAAATTTTATAACCCTCTTTAATACGCGCAACATCACCTGTCGCCTCCATACAAATAGCCAAATCAGCAGTGGCATTAAACCACTCCTTAGTATTAGGCTTATAAGAACCACGCAAAGTGTGATATAATTCAATCGCTTTTTCCCAATCTTTATTTTCTTTATATAAATCCGCCAATGCTTTTTTTGTTACAGGATCAATCTTATAATATTTATCAAGCTCAACCAAAACAGCCAAAGCTTTATCCCAATATTTAGCTGAAGCATAAGCGCCTGCTAGTTTTTCTTTTAAAGTCATAATATGCTGACGCTTCGATATTTCAGGCTCAAGTTCAGCTAAAACCTCAAACATCTTTTTATTTTTATCATTTTTCTTTTTAAACTTACCGCCAGGCACATATTTATTACCCTTACGTGTATATCCTATTTTTAACGCAAGACCATAATTTATTGGTTCTTCTGTCCATTTATTTGCAGGAGCAGAAAAATCACTTTTATCAATTAAGTAATCAGCAAATTTTTTATAATTTTTTGTTTCCATACCCTTGTTCAAACGGCGATCGGTAATCGGATACATAATACGCTTTTCATCTAAAGTTCCAAAAGGACCTAACAAATCTAAAACCTTTTTATAACAAGTAATAGCTTTGTCATAATCCCCAACTTGATGTAAAAACATATCACCTAAAACTTCCACCAAAGCAATATGTGTTTTATAATTCTTATGCAACTTTTTACCAGATTCTAATAGAGACCAATAACTATCTGCGGCTTTAATTGCCGCTGCCTTAGCCTTAGCCTCATCACCCGCCTTCTTAGCTTTTAAATATTCTTTTCGAAAAGCCTCAGCTACAATACCTTGAAATAAAGGAATATATTTATGATTTGGTTTGATTTTTTTTAACAATTTCAAGTTCTTATACAACGCATAATGATTTTTAGATTTATGATTAATTATCATCAAAGCCAATAAAGCTTTTAATTTACCAGCGGGAAAATACTTAGCGTCATTTAAATAAATATTATAATCTTTCACTGCTGCTTTATTATTGCCCATGGTTTGATAAACATCACCGCGATTAAGATAACATTGCGCTTTATAAGATTGCAGTTCCGCTTGTTTTTTAGAAGGGGTAGTAGATAGTTTTGTATTAATCAATTTAATATAATCAGAAAAGCCCTTTAATGCTTTTTGACATTGAGATTCATACTGTTTCCACTTAAATTTTTTACCTTTTTTTGAACGTGTTTTCTGAATAATTTTCCACGCCTGCTCTATCACCTTAAACTGACTCTTTAAATAATAAGGACTATCTTTAGATACCTTTGAATATTTCTCAACAGCATCTGCATAACGCTTATCTGACTCTGCAATAGTAGCTAATTTATAATTAGGATCTCCGCTTAATTCATCCTCGGGTTTTGCCCCCATTTCTTTCTCTACCGCTCTAGCATACTGAGCTTTATCAGAACTTGATTTAGTTTCTGAAAATGTTTGTCCAAAAAAGGCTTTAGCATAACCAATCCATTTTAATGCTCTATCATCCTTAGGATAAGTATCAAATAAATATTCAAATATAATAGCTGCTTCTCGTTTTCGTTTTAATTGATAATAGCAAGCCCCTAAATTATCAAATAATTCCTTAGAATTTAAACGGCGTTCTTTTGGTGTAGCAACTATAAAAGCTTCTTCAAAAGATGCCAATGCAGCAGCATAGTTATTTTTCAATCTATATCCAGCACCTTCACTCATTAACAAATCCATACTTTTACCTAAATCTTGATTTGCTTTTAAAATATCAGCGATACTATTTCTTGCGGCGCCTGCACCCAATTTACCCTTTGCAATCACTTGTAAAATATCTAATGCTTTTTTGATATTTTCTGTCTTTTTAGTTTGCACTAATAATTCTGAATAAAAGAAAGCTATACGTATACCAGCTGCATTGCTAGACCAAGACTGAAAATCATCAATATATTTTTGACAAGTTTTAATAGCACCATCTAAATCTTTTAAATTTTTTTGTTTTTCAGCAAATAAATAATAACCCTGATTAATAACATTTTCCGTATATGGAGTAATATCAACATCTACTAGACTATTAAATAGTTCCTCCGCTTTATCTAAATTTTTTAAATCCAAATTACCCAAAGCACCAAACAAAAGCCCCCAACATTCCACAGGTGAGCCTTCATACTCAAACTGAAATTCCTCTGCTTTAGATACTAACTCTTCTGTTAATCGACGTTTATTATAACGATCACCATCAATGCGAACCGGCGTGCTTACCAAATCACTTAAATAATAATAACTCCATAACAAATTTAATTTAGAGTAAAACTTTTTAATCTGTAACTTTTGAAATTCTGCTTTTTGCTTTTTATTTAACTTTTCATTTTCTTCTAAGGCAGTTATTTTATCCAAAATCTTTTCTAAAGATTTTGGCAAATTATTGACGATTTGCACATAAATATGTTGCGCTTTTTTGCGTAAAGACTTTATTTGTTTAATATCACCATGTTTCTTCTCCAACTCACGTGCTTCATCAATCATTGCCTGTGCTTCATCTTTTTGCAAACGCGACAACTTAAACTGAATCTCAGCATATTGAGAATCATTTTTATCCGCTGTTGCTAAAAAAGCACTATATGCTTTACTGGCCTTTTGCAATAATTCTTTTTTCTTAGCTTTATCACGCTCTTTTTTAGACATCGCCTCATAAATAGAGCCCAATCCCAAACGTCCTTTAGTAATTTCCTCTTTAGATAAGCTACTATTTTTAGCCATAGCACTAAAATGCTGTGAAGCCAAATCAAGATAACCTAATTTACGTAATCCTTCACCAAATTGATAATCCTGCCCCGCCGTACCTATGCTTGCACTGACAAAAAAAAGTAACAAGATTAATAATTTCTTAATTTTCACCATAAACTCCAATATTAAAGTTTAGCTTCTTCTTCTTCAAAAAGAATCACACGTCCATGAACTAAGATAATAAGATTTTCATTTTCATCAACATCTGTTCTTGTGGAAAACAAACGCCCCAAAAATGGAATATTAGATAAGAAAGGT